>DASXLL010000371.1:0-4750 GCA_036496265.1 Pirellulaceae bacterium
CTCCGTCGCGCCATCAGGCTGCGGTAACCCGCGAGTCTGCATCGCCATGAACCGTTGACCTTCACCACCCACCAACGAATCCCAATCCGTCGATAACAACAAATCAAACCCAGGATTCTGGTCCTTCACCTGGCACGAGCAAGCCCCGACCAGAAACTCACAAGCCTCCTGAACGTTCTTGGCATTGATCCCGCGCCCGACGAGCGGCCACAGCGCCCGCCCGCGTCCAAACACGGGAAACGCCAAAGCCTCGACGCGATCCGCCAGGTCCGCCTCACAGCGCACCAGCATTCCGGCCAGCGCCGCCTCATCCGCCGCGCCGTGCGGCACGCGCAGCACAGAAAACTCAACCTTCAAAGGCGTACTCGCTAACAGCTCATCATCCGGGTCGCTCGTCAACCGAGGCAGCTTCAACGTCGGCTGAATCTCTTCCAACTTGAGTCGCAAAAACTCGGCCGCCGCTTCGTCTTTCTCTGCATCACCACATTCCAACAGCAGCCAGACCGCGGTTTGACCTTCAGTCAGACGGCGGACGAGTTCTTGCCGCACGGGTGAACGCACCAATCGCGCGATCGTCTCGGCTTCCAGCGGCCCCATCCACGCGGGAATCTCAATCCGCAAATGCTCCGGATACTGCATCACCAGCAGTGCTTCACCTGCCTTTACTCCGGACCAATCCTGATCCCGCAGCCAATTCGCCCCCGCGGCAGCATCCTGCTTTCCCAAATTGCTCACATCCACAGCTCGAACGACGACGTTCGCCCGCGACTTGGTCTGCGAGTCCTCCAGCGGCCGCAGCAACTCACGTTGTCCCTCGGACAATGGCCCGCGATGCAGCACCGTCACCCGATACACATCCGGCGACCAACGCTCAAGCGCAAAGCGAAACACGGGCACATTGCACGCCAACGCCATAGCGGCAAATGCCAGAACCACAACGAATGGCGTGGCCGCCAAGCCCAGGCGGGTTAATCGAGTCAATGTCATCTCTGCTAACCTACCCGCGCGAGTTGCTCCTAGCTAGGCGCAATGCAGATGCCACACCGGCTATCATGAAGCCATCTTGTTCCAAGACGCGACCACGCGGAGATCGTCGTTATGAAATCTATGGCGCTGGCAATCTGGTTTACCGCTTCCGCCACGCTTGTCTTGGCCTCCGACGACTGGCCGCAGCTTCAGGGCGATGCACGTCGCTCCGGAAACGCACCGTCGGCGAACGTGCAGCTACCGCTCAGTCTCGCCGCTGCCCTCCCGTTAACCGACGGAATTTACGCCTCGCCCGTTGTCGCTGGCGGAAAGCTCATCGCCATCGACGGCTCGGGCGTCGTTTTCGCCTTCGATGCCACAACGCTGCAGCCTCGCTGGAAATTTGCCACCAAAGGCGGAGCAGGCAACTGTAACAACGTCGCGGCACCCGCGGTGATCGGCAAATATGTCCACATCGGCACGACTGCCGGTTATTACTACGTTCTCAATCTCGATTCCGGCGCTGTAATCCGCGAAATCGACTGCCGCGAACCGATTTTCTCCGCGCCAGCCGTGGGCACGGACCGTGTCTATTTTGCGACGCTTGGTGCGCAAGTGTACGCGGTCAAACCGGACGGGGAGCTTGTCTGGACGTGGGACTTCGTCAAGGAAGTCGTAAAATTCGACGGCAATCGTTGGAGCGGCGAGGCGTGGTTCAAGGACCGCCAAAACCGCGTCAACTGGCGCGATCATTTTGTCTGCTCGCGCGATATTTGTCTCGTGGGCAAAACCGTTGTCATGCCCGCCGGCGGACGCACCGTGTTTCTAGAGGACGCAGGGGTTGCTCCGCGTCTGCGCTCGGTCGGCGTGATTCCCGAATATGCCGGCAATGAATATCCCGCCACATTCGGCCAAAGTGCCGACTCCGCCGGCAACGTGTATCTCCAGTGGCATCGCCGCGACAACGCGGGCCGCGTCGAAATCCTCAAGCTCGATGGCGATCAAGTTCAAGCCGATTTCGTCCCAGGCACCGAGACTGCGATCCACTTGCCCGGCCTGCTCAGCTTTGCCTCAGTCAGCGTCCGCGGAAACGACGTGTTTCGCGTAAAGCCGGAGCAGGGGCTGGGTCTGGTTCGTCACAATATCGGCAACGAGAAGGCGGATGTGCTGTGCGAGTCGCCATCCGTTTGTCCGCCCGTACTGACGCGCGACCACGCGATTTATGGCGGCCTCGACGGCAAGTTGTACGTCGTTCCTCTAAAAGGCGGCGCGGCCGAATCATTCGCGACGGCATTCGCGTCGCCCATTACGGCTCCCGTTGCGGTATTTGCCGGCCGAATCTATGTCCCCTGCGAAGACGGCTACCTCTATGTCCTCGGTTCCGGCGGTAAAGCATCGCTCCCCACGACCGATTTGCAGATCTCCAAAATCCGCAGCCCGCTGACCGGCCCGCTCGCCGATCCGAAATACGACTGGTACACGAACTACGGCGATTTCTCCGGCACCAACGCCAACGAGCAAGGCCTAGAGCCGCCGTTGCGGATGCGCTGGGCCCGACGTTTGGAAGGGACGATCAAACACCTGCCGGTTTGCGGCGGCGGCCGTCTCTATACGCACACCGCGGAAGGCCAAATCATCGCCGTCGAGCAAGACACCGGCCGTCTGCTTTGGCGTCGTCACTGGCCCGACGTCTATCTCTCGTTCACTTCGCCGCTGTACTTCAACGGCAAGCTCCTCGTGCCCCAGGCGGGCATCAAAAAGTCCGTGATGCGCTGCCTCGACGCCGCCACCGGAAAGCTGCTCTGGGAAACACCCTTCAGCGGCTCGCCCAGCTGGAGCCGCCAATTTCCGCCGGTCGTACACGGCAATCTGGCCATCTATGCCTCCGGCTCCGGCGAATACGCCTATCAAGGCACCGAAAAGCCATACACGTTCAAGGGCGCGCCCGAACCGGCCGCCGACGGCCGCGAAGTCATGGCCTTCATTTATTCGAACGACAATCCGTATTACCCCAAAGACAATCGTCCGCTGCTCTGGGCCTGGGACCTCGACACCGGCAAGGTCGTTTGGCAAAAGGATTTTTCCGAATATGGCCGCGGCGGCAACGATTGCGGCCTCTGCCTGCTCGACGGCAAGCTGTTTTACTCCACGTTCTTCGGCTATTCGGCCAGTCAGCGCGCCCGCCGCGGACTGCCGCCAGAAAACAACGGCCTAACCGCGTCTCTTGATCCGCAAACGGGCAAAGTCATTTGGTTAACGAACAAGTATTATGTCACGGCCAAATGCACGCTCTCCGCGAAGGACGGCCGCCTCTACATCGGCGGCAACAACCAGGCCGTCGAGACGACTAAAGACCGTTTTGTCTGGTGCTTGAGCGCCACAGACGGCTCGCTCGCCTGGCAATCGGACCCAATCTCATCCGCCCTCAACGTCGTCACCGTCGGCGACCAGTTCATTTTCTCCAACGCCCTTCGCGGCCGCGGCAATGTCTTCGACCGGCTGACCGGCAAAATTGTCGGAGGCGTCGATCACAACTACGCCTGCTGCCGCTTCACGATGTCCGGCTCCTATGTCCTGGGCGCTAACATGGACATGATCGATCTGGCGTCCGGCGGCAAGCTCGTCTCCACCGGCCCGGCCATCGACTCCCGCGAATGCCTCGGCGCCGTGGTCAGCAACGGCCGCATCTTCTACGCCTCCCAAGCCAGCGGCTTCGTCGTTTCCCAAACCTATGGCGAGGACTCGAAGAAACTGCCTGCAGTCTGGGATCGGCCTTAACGCCCGTTCTTAAGAGAAAGCGGACATATAAAGTTGAATAGAATAGCGACCATCAACTTTCATTGCTAATTACCATGACCGATGGTCACGGGGAGCGCATTGCGCGCTTTACGGGAGGAATTCTGTAATGAGATTGTTGAGAGCGATCGTTCAATAGTGCGAGCGATGGATCGTTCGTCAACGAGAAATGATCGCTTGCGTCAACGGGTAAAGCGCAAGACGCCAACGGACATCTGAGCGTTACTCACCGCACTGATAAGAGGCTGCTTGATTCCTAAGGCATTGACTTGCAGCATACGGCTTACGTCTATAATACGCGGCCAGATTAGGAGTTGTGCTCTAGCCCTTCGTTGCTGCGGGCCAGTACGAGGCTGGCGGCGGGTGAAAAGCAATGGATCGCCGTCGGCGATCCCCGCCGGCTGTGGCGGCGTCTTTAAAGCAGTCTCGAAACCGCATCGATAACAGCGAAGCCCATCACCGCGAACAGGGTGACGACCACGAACGCCACAAAATCGCGAACGATCAGTCCAATCGAATATAGCACAGCGATCGAGACGGTCGGCAGTCTGAGCTGATCCGCGATGGCATGCGGGCGATGGGTGCATTCCTTGGCGTGTTCCATAGCCATAACTCTCCCTCCGCAAAAAGATCGGCAGCCGTGGTGGGTGCTTTCTGGTGGCCGCCGCAGTTCCGAAGAACCACATTCATCATGCGGGGCTGTGAGAGACGACGCAATAGTCGCGGCAACAGCGAGCGATATCTGTCGTGGACGTAATAAACTCGGTCAATGAAACCAAGGGCGCTAGCGGGGCGTTGAAAAGCGTAGGCGATGGGTTGCCTAGATTGCCAAGCCGTCAAATGGCCAATGAGGTGGACCCCAATTGTTGGACAGGTTTTGGGGTTGGTTAAGGTGAGACCAACGGCCCGCGAAGACCCCTCACAGGTCTCGCGCGGCCGTGGGGCTACGGACACGTATCGGGTCAGAAAAGCGGTTTCCTGAGTAAGT
>DASXLL010000372.1:0-25098 GCA_036496265.1 Pirellulaceae bacterium
AGGGAAAGTTCCCGACAATGCGGCGAACGCCAAGCCGTTTTTAGATGTCGATGGCGACAATTCCGTGGTGGCCGCCGACGTCATCGACGTCATTAACTACATCAACGCTGGAAAAAAGCTCGGCGGCGAAGCCGAAGCAACTCAAACGACACCAAACGACGACTTCATGGCCATCTTGGCCGCCGACGTCGCCGCCCAGGCCGCGCAAAAGCGGCGTAACTAAGCGCCAAACATTACTTCCTGCGTTTCCTGCTGCGGATCTCGCATCTTCGCGCCTTATCTCCATAAACCCACTTGACTTTCTCGGCTTGCCGTCACACGCTGAAAGCTGACTTTCTTCAGCCGGCCTTCTGCGAGTGCCCCGTGTTTCCTCCCTTCCACTCGCGTCGTCGTTTTCCGGCACCGGCTCAATCCGCTGCCGAAATAGCTAAACCGCGTGCCCGCCGCGACTTGCGCCTCCGCCGCGAACCCTCCCGCTCCCGCCGGCTATCGGCCGAGCACCTCGAATCGCGGTGCCTGCTCGATTCGGGGGGTGCCGCCGGCCTCCTCTCCGGTGGCAATCTCACCTACGGCTCCGGGCCGCTCATTCAGAATGTGCAAGTTGAGCCGATCTTTTTGAAGGATTCGGCGTCGGGAAAATCGCCTCCGGCTTCGGAGCGCTCGTCGCTCGATTCTTTTTTCTCCAACATTGTCGCCGGCTCCTACATTCCCAGCCTACTGAGCCAATACAGCGCTGGCGGGCAGACGATCGGCGCCGGCAGCAAAGGAGCCGACGATATCGACGTCCCGGTCACTCGCGACACCAGTTTTACGAGCACGACGGACGGCAACTTTTACTCCGCGATCAGCGACACCAACATCCGCAACGTCATCGCGAATGAAATCACGCACGGCAAGACCGCGCCCGTCAACGCCAACACTCTCTACTTTGTTTTCACCCCGCCCGGCACACCGGTCGTCAACGTTCCCGGCTCTCCGTCCGGCAACAGCGTGGACGGGGACGGCGGTTACTCCTCTCACTTCTCCCTGGGAGGCCAGAACGTCTATTACGCAGTCGTCTTCGACCCGAATCCACCCAACGCCAGCCTGAACGATCTGGGGTTTGGCTCCCTCGCGTCCCAGCAATTGACGGTTGTCGCCTCGCACCAGCTCGCCGAGGCCATCACCGACCCGCTCAGCGATTTGTCCACCAATCACGGCACGGGCTGGTACGATCGGAATCTGAATCAGCAAGTCGCTGATCTCGTCGAGGCGCAAAACTATACGCAAGACGGCAACGTCGTGCAGTACCAATGGTCGCAGCCAGCGCTCGGCCCGGCCCACGCGCCCGGCACGGCAGGCAATAACAACAACCTCTTCATCAACCAGCTCACACCTCCCGCCGTCGATACCTTCGCCGGCGGCCCCGTCGCCACCTTCACCGACCCCAACCCCAGCCTCACCGCCAGCAGCTTCACGGCTTACGTCAGCTTCAACGGCTTCGAAGGCCTCCAGCCCGCCACCGTCAGCGGCGGCAACAACGGCCTCTATGTCATCTCGGCTGCTCCCAGCGCTCCCTTGGGCGACGGACAATACGGCGTTCCCTTTCCCAACGACACATATTTAGACAATGGCGGAATGCAGGTCTATGTTTTCGACCAGGCCGATGGCGGAGTGGCACAAAATGCCCCGCTCAGCGCCCGCTATGCCCCGTACGCCGTCAGCGTCGCCGCATCGCTGACCTACAACGCCGATGCCGGCGGCCTGGCCCACAACTTTCGGCTGGTCAAAAACGCGGGGACCGGCAATTTCGAGCTCTACGACCACAGCAACCTCGTCTTCACCCAGCCCATCGCCCAAACCTTCGACATTGAAATCGGCGCCGATCCCGGCGTCGATAGCTCGCTCACGCTCGACTACAGCGGCGGCGCGTTCAATGTGCCCATCACTTTTGACGGCGGCAGCGGCGCGGGTCAACACGCCCTGACCGTAATCAACGGCTCGTTTACGCAGGAAAGTTATAGCGCCACCGACTCCACCTCCGGCACATTCGGCCTCGACGGCCAGGCCATCACCGTCTCGCACGTCACCGCCGCCAACATCCCCACGACATTGGCGATCGCAACGCCTTTGCAAACGGTTCTGGCCGGACAAGCATCAAATCCCATCGCCGTTCAGTTGCAAGACCCGTTCGGAAATTCGATTGCAGCCGGCGCGGGCGGCGTGACAATTCAATTGAGCACGACTTCCAACGGCGGCTCGTTCCTCACCACCAGCGGCCAGCCGCTCAGCGGCAACAGTATCACCATCGCCGCCGGCGCAGACTCCGCCGCCTTCGAATACAAGGACGCGCAGCCCGGAACGCCAACGATAACGGCGACAGCGACGTCCAGTCAGCCCGCTAGCCTCTCTCCTGCCAGTTACACGCTCAACATCGCCAGCTTCATCGTCACCACCACCTCGAATGAGGACGACGGCTCTCCCGATCCGGCTCTGGGCACAGGTACATCGCTCCGCGAGGCGATTAAGGCTGCCAACGCCAACCCAGGTCTCGACTTCATCGCCTTCAATATTCCCGGGAGTGGTGTTCATACAATCATGCCGGCTGGTCTGACAATTACCGATACCGTCATCATTGACGGCTATACCCAGCCGGGGGCGACGCCCAACACGAACGCGATCGACGATCCCGATCCGCAGAAACGGGGCTTCAACGGAGTGCCGCTAATCGAGCTTGCCGGAACCAGTGGTGGAACAGGATTAAAATTTCAGGGTGGGCCTAATTCGATCATTCGCGGACTGATCATCAATCGTTGGACCGTCGGAATTGGCTTTGATCTGACCGCACCGGCGACCGGTGTCAAGATCGAAGGCAACTTCATCGGTACCGACCCTGCGGGGATGGCGGGCACAGCGGGGCTAGGCAACGGAACCGGTATCCAGGTCTATGCTTTTGACTCAGGAATTATCATTGGTGGGACGACGGCCGCTGCGCGCAACGTGATTTCCAACAATGGCGCCACCGGAATCGAACTCTTTACTACCGACAGTACGATTCAAGGCAATCTGATCGGCACGGACAAAACCGGCCTTTCCGTGCTGGGGAATATTGTCAATAACGTCAGCGTGCATCTGCAAGGAATAGTGAATGATGCCAACAATCAAATCGGCGGGACCGTTCCCGGATCTCGAAACGTGCTGGCCGGCGGCTTGCACATCTCGCAAGGCTCCGCGAGCAATCGAGTCGAAGGAAATTTCGTTGGCGTTGATGTTACTGGCAGTCCGTTTAGCACAGGCTCGCGAATCCTCATTGACGACTCGCCCAACAACGTGATCGGCGGAACTTCTCCCAATGCAGGGAACTTGATTGGGGGCGGCGGGGACACAGGCGTAATCATCCGCGGCACCGCGGCAACAGGAAATGCGATTCTCGGCAATTCCATCCTCCGTAACATCGGCATTGACCTGGGATTCGACGGTGCCACTCCGAACGACCCAGGCGACGCCGACACCGGCCCCAACAATCTTCAAAATTTCCCCGTCATCAGCTACGCCACCCGCGACGCCGGCAATCTGAAAGTCACCTACAACGTCCCGTCCGATCCGGCCAATTCCACGTATCCACTGCGCGTCGAATTCTTCCTGTCAGACGCGAACGGCCAAGGTCAGACCTTTTTGGGCTTCGACACGTTCACTAGCGCCGATTTCACCGCCGGCGGCAAAACAGCCAACTTCGCCACGAATTCGCCGATCAAAGTCTTCGACAAGATCGTCTCCACGGCCACCGATTCACTCCCAGCGGCATCTGGCGGCGGCCCCGCCAATACCTCCGAGTTCTCCGCTCAGTCCACCATCGTCAGCCCCTGGCAAAACCCCGGCCATCTTCGCTGGGATGTCAACGACGACGCCCATGTCGCCGCCGATGATGTCTTGACCATTATCAACTTCATCAACGCCCATCACTCGGGCCTCTTGCCGGACGATGCGCAGAACAAAAAGCCCTACTACGACGTCGATGGCGACAACCACGTCGTCGCCATCGACGTTCTCAACGTCATCAACTACATCAACGCCGGCCGCCCCATGGGCGGCGAAGCCGAAGCCCCGTGGGACGGCGAGGCCGAAGCCGCGTGGGAGGGCGAGGCCGAAGCCGCGTGGGAGGGCGAGGCTCCTGCCGAGCCTTTGGCCGCCAGTAGCCAGTTGCCAGTCGCCAATGGCCAGGCGCCAGCAGCCAGCGACGTAATGGCGATTTTGGCCGCAGATGTCGCCGCCGAAACAGCGCGAAAGCAGCGCTCCGCTTAGCCGCCGCGTCCACGTGGCGTTCCCGCGACTCTCTGGCCTTGGACACTGGACCTCGGACCTTGGACTATGTCCCCTCCTGAACCCCGAACCCCGAGCCCCCAACAGTGTAGGATTAACTCCAGACACCAATCCCATGTCGCTCGTCTCCCTCCACACCCGTCACCCCCGCCGGTTTGAAGAAAACCGGTTCGTCTATCCGGTGCTCAGCCGGCGGAGCGAGGGAATTTCGATCGGCGTGAACCTGAATCCGGACAAAATCTGCAATTTCGACTGCGTTTACTGTCAGGTCGATCGCACCACGCAAAGCGAAACACAATTTGTCGAAACGCAACAGCTTTTCGAAGAGCTGGAAGCGACCTTGCAGCTCGTCGCCAGCGACGAGTTGTTCGACCATCCGCAATTCAAGGACACGCCACAAAAATTCCGCCGGCTGAACGACATCGCCTTCTCCGGCGACGGCGAGCCGACGACTTATCGCAATTTCGACGAGCTTCTCGCTGCCTGTGCTGCCATCAAGCAGCGACTCGGCCTCGATGCGGTCAAAATGGTCCTGATCACCAACGCCAGCATGTTCCACCGGCCGCATGTCCAGCGTGGCCTGGAGATTCTCGACCAAAACAACGGCGAAATCTGGGCCAAGCTCGAAGCCGGCACCGAAGAATATTTTCACCTCGTCGATCGCACGCCCATTCCCTTCCGCCAAATCCTCGACAACATCACCGCCGCCTCCAAACTCCGCCCGCTCGTCATTCAAGCCCTCTTCATGCGCGTCAAAGGCGAACCACCCAGCGACGCCGAATTAAGCGCCTTTTGCGACCGCCTCAACGAGATCACTGCCGCTGGCGGCAAACTCAAGCTGATTCAAATCTATACCGTCGCCCGGCAGCCCGCAGAAAGTTACGTCGCCCCGCTCACCGACGCCGAAGTCGATCGCATCGTCGAGCTGGTCCAGCAGCGAACCTCGCTACCAGCCAAAGCGTTCTATGGAGCCAGCGCATGAACGACCAACCACCGCTGGCTCAGCAATCCCAGCCAAATACAACCCAGTCCAAAACAATCCGCTGGTTGATGCTCGCCATCCTCGCCTGGGGCCTCATCCTCGCCCTCGGCACCTTCCTCTTCGGCGGCAACCAACCGCTGCTGCGGGCCCTCATCGTCGCCGGCTGCACCCTCGCCTTCCTCGCCCTCTGGCTCGCCGCTCTCGCCTTACAGCGCCGAAACACTTAGCGCCCTATAATTTAGTCGACTCTGCTTTTTGGTTCTTTGGTTCTTGGAATTTGTCCCCCATGGAGCCTCGCGAAATCGTCGTCTTCGACATGCCGCATCCGTGCGCTTACTTGCCCGAGCGCACGGCTCGCCTCCCGTATCGACTGCCACTCCAGCGGCTTACTCCAGAACAATTCGATCAGCGACTTTCTGAAGGCGATCGCCGCAACGGGTTGCACTTATATCGAACCGCCTGCCCGACCTGCCGTGCCTGCGAACCGATCCGCCTGGACGTAAAGCAGTTCAAGCCTGATGCAACGCAGCGCCGGATGCAGCGCAAAGGCGACTCACTCCTGCAAGTCCGCATCGGCCAGCCGGTTGTCGATCGCCAGCGCATCCGGCTATTCAACTTGCATCGCGATGGCCGCGACCTGAACCGCGGCGAAGAACCCATCGACGAGCGAGAGTACGCCGAATTCCTGACCAACACCTGCTGCGACACGCTCGAGCTGAGCTACTGGCATGAAGACCAGCTCGTCGCGGTCGCCATTGCCGACGTTGGAAAGAATGCCATCTCCGCCGTCTATTGTTATTACGATCCGTCATTCCGGCTGCTGAGCCTCGGCACCTATTCGGTCCTCCGCGAGATCGAGTTATGCCGAGTGACCGGCCGGCGATATCTGTACCTTGGTTTTTATATCGCCCAATCGCCTCACATGGTTTACAAAGCCCGCTTCCAGCCGCACGAACGGCTGATCGATGGTCGGTGGCGCGAATTCGCCTAACCCGGCAACAGCGCTTGTCGCAGCCGACCAATTTGTTTCATCAGCGGCGGAGTCGGGAATCGCAAACGCTCTTGTGGAGTTGGCTGAACGACAAGTGAAATGAAGCGCGGGCCGACCGACGCGATCGAACTTGCCGCTTCGGCTCGCCAGCGATCAAGATCACAAAATTCCAAGGCAGTCGGAAAGCCTGCCGCGCCTGCCAAACTGGCGAAATCAACCGAACTGTCCGCCGCCGGCGTTTTCTGACCACCCGTGACTTCATAAAGGCCATTGTTCAACACGACAACCGTCAAATTTGTAACTCCAGCTCCGACGACCGTGACCAAACACCCCAGGCTCATCAGCAGCGCCCCGTCGCCCGAAACAACAAGCACTTCCCGCTGCGGCTGCGCGAGCGCCAGGCCCAGCGCCAGCGGAATCGCCCCACCCATGGTCGAGGGGTTGTAATGAAAATCGAGCGCGTGATCATTCAGCTGCGGCCAGACGCGGGCTGAGCCTTGGTTGGTGACGACAATTTGATTTGCCTTGCGCTTGTCAATTAGCAGCTCCAAAGCAGCAACGACATCCATACCACGATTTGAGGAGTTGAGAGCGGGCACTACATCGGCTCCTCGGCAAGCAGAGCCATTCCCGGCCGATTTGCTGCCCGGCATGCTCGAAAATGATCCGTAAGCAGATGGATTTCTGCCGGCTCGCGAATCCGCACGACGTCGATCCCCCACGCGCGAATCATTGGCTCAGCAAACAGCTTCGCGGAGTCGCGCGATTGCGGCGCAAGACCGTTGCGGACTCCGACGAGCGCATAAATCGGTAACTTCAGGTCAAAAAGAATGTTTCGCAGCGCATCGCCCGATTCAAACAAACCGGTCGTCTGCAAAAGGATGATCGGAGACTGGCCGCCCAGGTGCAATCCAGCCGCCAGCGGCCATGCTTCCCCTTCGCGGCAGACGCGAACGAGTTTCATACGCGGCGATGATTCGAGCGCCGCTTCCCACACTCCCATGGCCGAATCAGGAACCCAGATCACATGCGTGACGCCGAGCTCTTCTAGAATTGCAACGACTTCCGTGCCGGTGAACATAGAAAGCGGGAAGCTTGGAACCGCTGCCTATACGCCAGCCGGATCACGCCGAGTGCGGACCCACTGCACTTGGCGCTTGAACAAAAACGCCACGTAGATTGGCAGCTTGGCCGCAATATAAAGCGGCGCCGCGAGCAGTGCGAGCAGTGGGACTTGCCGGCGGCAGTGGGCGGTCCAACCGGCCAGCACTGCCAACGACAAGCTGCCGAATGCGATCCCGCAAACAATCAGCGAAAGCCCAGAGGCTCCCAGAAGCCACGCACCTGCCGCGATTGCCATTGCGGCGGTCAGACAGATCACCAACAGCGCGAGCGGGGGAACAGCCAGATCGAGAGCGAGCCAGGCCAGATCCAGCCGGCAATGCTGGAGGGCTAGCGAAAGCAGACGCGGGACCTGACTGAGCAGGGTCTTCAAGTGGCCGTGCTCCCAGCGCGTGCGTTGCGTTCCCGCCGCGGCGCGCTGCTGGGGCAGTGGGCTATCAACACGCGCTTCCGGCAAAAACATCGCCGGCTTCCCAGCCAGGACGAGGTTAATGCCTAGCTGCATATCTTCGACGACATTGCCGTCGGCCAATTTGGCTTGTGCAGCCAAGCCCCACGGGAGCGCCATGCCGGTGCCAGTTAAATGGCAGATGCCGGCCAGACGCACCAGACCGAGCGTGCGGACGAGGTTTTTGAAGCGGAATGCCAGACCAGAAATGAGCTGCAAAACATTGCCGCGCGGATCGGGGTCGCAGAGATTGAGGCCTTGCACCGGTCGGCCGGATTCCATGACTGCCGCCGCCAGGAGCTGCACCGTATCGACCGTCACGTGGCAGTCCGCGTCGAGAAAAACGATAACGTCGGGTGCCTCGTAGGGTGGGCTGCGCCCACCATCTGCATTTTCACTCAAATACCTAATCCCACAATCGAGCGCGAAGCCTTTTCCGCGTTTGACTGCGTCGTGCCTCTCGATAACTTCGGCACGACACGACCGCGCAATTTCCGCCGTCCGATCGTGGCAATTATCGGCTACAACAACGATTCGCCCGCCAGGCGGCAGCGTGGGCACGAGTAATGCCAACGTCGCTCCAATCACCGCCTCCTCGTCGTGCGCCGGAATCAACACGACCACCTTGGCAGCGGGCGGAAGCATTGTAAGGCCCGCATGGCGACGAGGCAGCAATGACAACAGCACCTCCAGGCAAAACATCGCCACGGGGATGCACAAGGCAGCCGCGAAAAGTGTCAGCGCTATGTTAATTGTGGCGAGCATGTGGTTATCAAATGACGAAGCACGAATGACCAAATGGCTTTGGAATCAGCACCATTGGTCGTTCAGTCATTGGTCGTTCGGACGTCTTACTGGTATGCCATCCATTCCCGAATCGGCTTAAGTAATCGTGTCGTGGGGGCAAGCGGTGATTGGGCGACCCAATCGCGGGTTTTCCGCCAGGTGGTTCGCAACAGCGTGCCAACGGAAGGCCGGCTGACAGATCCCTCGGCCACTGGGACGCTGCCGGAAGCGAGGCGCCACTTGTAGTGCTCTTCGCCGCGGCCGAGATCGATCTTGCAAATGCCCGCTTGTTGAGCCTCTTCCGCCAGGCGAATAAACAGCGTCATGCCGGGCGAATAGGTGGAAAGCTCGGGGTTGTAAGCTGCGAACCAGGCGTGCAAAACTCCGCGGCTCAGGAGCGACAGGCAGACCGCGGCGACTTTTTCGCCGGCTCGGAGAACCGTCAGCGGGGCGGTGAAGTCGGCGCCGCGGTGGCTTCGTAATTCGTCGAGCAATTGGCCGACCCACGGAAAGGCAAACACGTCAGGCAGGCTCGATTGCAGCAGTTGATCGGATTTCCAGCGACACAGCAGACCACAGGCTTCGGCGTCATCCACATGGACATCAAATTTCAGTGGCCCGACTTCGCGGGTCAGCTTGCGGGTCTTTTGCGATTGCCGATGAACAGCGTCGCTGCCCGCTTCCTTGCGGCCATGGGCATAGGCGGTGAAGCCTTCGGTCAAATCGAGCTGTGGCGACTTCGCCTTTAGTTTCACGAACGACTCGAAGCCATTGCCGGTGCAGACCAGATGATCGAAATCCCAACTGGCCAGGCGGCAGGCTTCGAGCATCGCCGGCGGATCGAGCTGCGTGCCAGGCCGGACAAGTGGCCCGTGATAGTCGGACAGTTTTCCACCGATCGGCTTGCCCAAGTTCAGCCTGCCGCGCTGAAATGGAAAGAAACCGACCGTCGTGTCGCCTTCGCTGAGCACTGCGACCTCGACATCGGAGCGCACCCGTGCCACGGCCCGGACGAATTCCGTCCGGAAGTACGGACTCTCGTAAACGTCCGTGCCTTCCTGAATCGCTTGCCAGTGCGACCAGTCGGAGTCACTCAATTCGCTCGGTCGTTTTAGTTCGATGTTCATAACCGCCCCCGCAAAAAGCTGGCGTTGATAGCCAAGAGGCACCAGCGGCCCAGCCAGGTTTCGTAGTCACCGCGGAGGCGAGCCCACGTGGCGAGCGGCGCTTGCACGAGTGCCGCTCGGATTGCTTTCGCGAGCCACAGAGCCGCGAACTTCAATCGTCCGCAAGCAGCGAGCTGGCGCTGCGCTATGCCAACGCCCATCCGCCGCGCCAGGCTCAGCAAGTACCCCTCTTCCAGTCGTTCGGGCGGCGTCAAATGCTGCACGATTGCGGTCGGGATGTACCAGCCGGCGATTCCCGCCCGCTCGATGCGCGAAAACAGGTCCGTATCCTCGCCGCGGCCGCTCACGGTTCGCACGAACACACCAACTTCGTCGAACACGCTCCGCTCGATCATCAAGTTGCCGCCGCCCGGCGTTAACCGGCCGCCATAAGGCCGCGGCTGATCGGCCAGCTTCGCCTCGCCCAGCAGCATCCGCACGGTGGGATCGAGCTGCCGCTCGCAGCCGCCGGGGAATGCCAGATGCACCGAGCCTCCCACCACGCGACAGTGATTTTCCGCCGCTCCGCGATACAGTTCCGCCAGCCAGTGGCGATCGGCGAGCTGATCGTCATCGAAAAATGCGACCCACTGGCCCTGGGCTTCGCGAATGCCGCGGTTGCGTGCCGTCACGATGCCTTTGTTCGGCTCAAAGATGCCGCGCAGCGGTCGACTGGACTCTGCTGCCGCGGCTGCGATCACCTTCTGGGTATAGTCGGTCGACCCGTTATCGACAACGGCAATTTCGTAGTTGAAACCGTCCGCTTCCAGTTCATATAAGCTCGCCAGCGCGCCGCGAAGCATCGCCGCGCGGTTCTGCGTGCAGACGATAATCGATATATCAAAGGTAGTCATATATTCACTAACCAGGAGCAAACCTGCTCCCGGGAACCGTGAAAGAGGCGTCCACTCGCGGTGCACCGGGACCACGTTTCGTCTCGGCCAAAAAAGTGGCTTGGTCGCGAAACAGCGCCAGCCGCATTAAGCAGCAGCCGAGCAGAAACGGGACGAGCGAAATGACGACGAAGCCCGATTCCAGGCAGGAATTGAACAGGCCAAACACGATCAAACCCAGCGGCAGCGAATAGGAACGATCGCCTGTCTCTCGAAAGCCGCGCACCGAGGCTGCGAGGGCGGCGATTGCTGTTAGCAAACTGACGACGACGCCAATTGCGCCTAGCCAGAGCCACATTTCCAGATACCCATTGTGGGCTTCGCGCAGGCCCCAGCCGAGCTCGTCGGAGATGTCTTCTATGCGTGCGGGCGTCCAAAAGCCCTCGTAGCCGTAGCCGAGCCAGAATCGCTCGCGAGCGTAGTGGATGACTTCGGGCCAGATGAGAGTTCGACCGCTAAGTGACTCTGATTCATCGGAACGGCCGAGCAGAAAAAGCTCGCGGAAGTCCGTTGCGGGATCGAAGCCGCAAATCCAAAGACTGCACAATCCGGCTGCCGCGATCCACGCTGTGGCGACGCCGCCGCTGACATGCGTCCGCAGCGGCAATTTCATGACTTGCACGGCAGCGAGGGACGCGAGCAGCGCTGCCGCCGCCGTGCGGGACTTCGTCAACACAAGCAGCAACATGCCAGCCGAGAAGATCGACCATAACAGCGGGCGAAACCGGCCGGAGTCGTTGACCAGTGAGAAGGCGCCTAAGCATAGCGCCGCCAGCGCCGGCCCCTGCGTGTTCGGATGCACGGTGCCGGCAAAGCGGTAATCGCTGGCCCAGGGACGGAATGTGCCGAGCATGACTTCGGTCAGCACACCGATTGCTGCCAGCGATCCGACGACGATGACCACTAACCAGGCAATTTCGCGCAGCGAGAACGCCCGCGCCGCACCGGCCGCCGCGATGCCGCAGCAAAGCAGCACCAGCAGTCGCCGAATACACATCGCCGGTTCTTCACTCCACAGCACGCTGGCCGTGGCGAGCCCAGCGACCGCCAATAAACTACCGGCCAGCGGCCAATCGATTTTCAGTTGCCGCTTGCCCACAGCCAGCAAAATGAGGCCCCAGCCGGCGAGCATAAAAAAGGCGATGCGGCGCACCAGGTTGCCACCCAACGCGGCGGCCTGCATTTCTTCGGCGGATTGGGTGTAGGCGACAGCCCGCGACGTGAAAAAGTCATGGCCGGCGACAAAAAACACGAGGCCGACGATCAACGCGGTCATTAGCAGTGACCAGCGCATCGGCGCAGAATAGGTGGCTGTGTTTTGCGCAGCATAACACGGCTGAATCAATCGAGGAGTAGCAATCGTGCTCATCCGATTCCCTCCTTGGCCGCCAGTTCCTGCATCGACAGCCGCAAGATGGCCAGTCGCACGGCCGCGTCGCTGGCCGTTCCTGCGAGCGTCGCCAGCGCAGCGCCCAGCGGTCCAAACAGCGGCACACAAACCAGCGCGGCCAGAATGACGACCATGAGCGAACACACATCAGCTGCAAAACTCGCGCTCGGCCGCTCGATGGCCCATAACCCGTTGCCAGCGACGACGCCAATGCTGTTGGCGAGCACGCTGAGTGAAAGGACGCCAATGATTAGCCCCGCGCCGGCGAACTGCGGACCATAGACGAGCACGGCGATTTGCTCGCCAAACAAAAATGCGACTACTGCCAGTGCGCCGAGCGTCGCGCCGAACAGCAGCGCCGTTTTCGACAGCACGGAGCGAAGTTCCGCCAGGCCGCCATGAGCGTAGGCTTGAGCGGTCCGCGGGCTGAGAAAGTTGCACAGGCCCATCAAAAACATGTTGGGGAAGCCGACGAGCGTCGAGCACGCGCCGAGCAGCCCTGTTTGAGCCGCACCGTGCGTGACGGCGATGACCCACGGCATCACATACGGCGTCGTGGACGACAACAGTTGACTCGCCAGCGCCCAGCGGGCGAAACGCCAGTTGTGAATCCAGTCGCGGACGGCGAACGGCAGACAGGTGATCATGCTCCGCGTGCTCGTCGCCAGCCAGCCGATCGCGGCCATGCCGCTGGACATGGCGATTATCGCGAGCGTCGTCGTGACGGTCAGTCGGCCGCTCGTCGCCAAAAGGAGCAGCGCGGCAAACTGGACGAGCGCGGCCGCAATGTCAATCATGGTCGCCCGGGACAGCTCCAAGTGGGCAAACGACATCTGCCGGGCGAATTCGCGGAACAGCAACAGCGGGGCCGCGACCGCGAGCAGCCAAAACGCTCCCGCGACGTCCGACGGCAACACGCCCGTTGCCAACGCCGCGAGCAAAACGATTGCCGTGACTGCCATCACGGCGCACTGATGCACCAGCGCGCTGCCGGCATATTCGGCCAGCTCGCGGCCCTGCTTCCGGCTGCAATAAATCATGTACGGGGCTGAAACAAGCTGCTCCTGAATGCCGCGCGCGAAATAGATGACGCTGAGGGCCAGGTAATAGACGCCCAGCTCCTCCTGCACCGCAAAACGGCCGAGAATCACGCTCGTAGCGAAGTTCGTCCCACTGACTACGGCCTGATCGACGACGGACAAGCTGCTTTTCTTGACCAGCGAGCTGCCCGCGAATGCGCGCAGTTCACGCGCGACGCCTCCCAGCACCCTCGACCCATGACTCACTATGTCACCGAACACACTCATGAGAAATCAAATGACCGAATGACGAAGTACGAATGCCCAGCTGATGTGTGGCGAATGACTAAACTTTGAACCTTGAACTTGGAACCTTGAACCTGGCCCGCAGGGCTTCCTGCCAGCCGCCCAGCCGCGCCGCCAGCGTTCGCGCGGTGTCGTGGCCCTCCGCGGGAATGCGGCCCCAGTCGAAGGGGCTGTCGGCTGGCCGGACAATCGTCGCTTCGGTTGTCAGACTGCAGCAGATTCCGGCTGATCGCGCTGCACTGGCCAGCTCATTGCTGGCGAAGCCGTCGGGTTTTGTTCCATAAGGCAGCGAAAAGACGGGCCGATCGATCCCGAATTTTTCGCGGAGCACTGCCAGATTGACTTCGAGATCGGCGAGCATTTCGCCAGGCCGGCCGCGAAAATCCGCGTGCGTGTGCGTGTGGGCGCCGATATCGATCAGCCCGCTGGCCAGCATTTGCCAGCATTCATCGGTCGAAAGCGGCCGCCAGGCGTCGCTGGCCACGCCGGGCCGGCCGGCGGCGTCCCAATCGTCGCTCGGAAACGGCCGATCGCTGTCCAAATAAGCCGTCGCGAGAAAAACGGTTGCCGGCACACCGAGCCGCGACAGAATCGGCAGGGCTTGCGTGCAGTTGTTCGCGTATCCGTCGTCGAAAGTCACGACGAAGGTCTTTCGCGGAATCGGCAACTCGCGCTTATGACACTCGATCACTTGCGATAGCGGCCACGCGAGCCAGCCGCGAGCCAGGAGGCCCTGGAGCTGTGCTTCGAACAGCTTCGGCGGAACATTCCACGTCGGCCGCGGCTGCCCAGCGGGCCGATCGACGATGCGGTGATACATCAAAATCCCGAAGGCCCGCGTTTCCTTGGGGCCAAATAGCTCGTTAAGGGCCACGGCCAGAGCCAAGCCAAGACGTTCCTTGAAGGCAACGCGCCGCTGCGATCCCCGCGGCACGCTCAGCGGCCACGCAATCGCCCCCTCTTCCTCTGGGCGAGGATAACGCGCAATCGTCCCCTCTCCCTCTGGGAGAGGGCTAGGGTGAGGGTCTAACGATTCGCCAACAACATTTCCACGCGGCGCGACTTCAACCTCCCTCGTTCCCCGGGTCCCCCCTGGGAACGCACCACCGCGAGGCTCCTGCCTCGCCGCCTCGATTTCCTCAACTGCCTCAATCACAAATCTTTCCCCTCATCTGCGCGCAAAATCTCCACAGAAAACTCTACGTCACAAACGTCACCTGCTTTGCACTTCGCCAATCGACCCGAAGTGTTCCGTCAAGATTGGGGTTACGCCTGTGCGGCCTGTGCAGTGCCAGATGAGTACTTCGTGCTCAGTCCTTAGTACACAGACCGCCTCACAAAATGGCGAGCGGGAGGCGTAAGCCTCCCGGTAACTCTCCACTGCGAGAACCGCCGATTCGCTCAGCTAGGCTCGCGTTCGGTGCCACTGCTGCCTTGCCCAGCAGTCCTCGCTTCGAATCCCTAAGCCGCCGCCATAACGCGGCGCAGGAAAGGGGTCGGGAGTCGATTGCGACTAAGACTTTCCATATGGAATACTCCTTCCGCAATCGACTCCCGCCCCCCTCGCTCTCGCCAACCGCGCTGGTTCCCGCTGCCGGCTCGCCCTTAGTTCCTATGCCGACGCCATGACCCGCCGCGGCACGATTCCGATGACCGGCAACTGTAGCGCCTCGACCAATTCGTCCGCTGAGCGAATGAGCGGATTCATCCACGTGGCGGCGGCGATGGCAAAAAGTCCGCTTCCGAGTGCGACAAACAGCCCTAAGGCGAGCACGACCGTCCGCCCCGGACCGCTGGCTGTCGCGACGTAGCTGGCGGGCTGCACGAGGCTAAGACTGCTGATGCGTTCGTCGTCGAGCGTGCGATTGATGCGGGCTTGCTCCAGCCGCTGGGCATATTCCTTGTGATTGTTCTCAGCCAGGGCCACTCGCTGCGTCAACTCGTCGATCGCCAGCGACTGGGCGTTCAGCTCCATCATTTGGCCGCGGAGCGTCAACTGCTGACCGGCCAAGGCCCGATCGGTGGCAGCCAGAGCGTCGGCCTGCGACCGTTCATTCAACAGGGCCAGTTCTAGCGACTGCCGCGAGGGGTTAATCGCCTCGGTGGCATTCACGTTCTGTCCCGGCTGCTCGTCCAAAATGCTGCGCAGCTCGGCAACTTGCTTGCGAATCGCCGTCAGCCGCGGATGCGAATCCTGCATTTTGGTGGACAGCTCTTGTTCCTGCGTTTCGAGATTGTAGAGCGACTGCCGCATGCCGTCGGCGGCGGCGCTGGCGGCGGTGGTTTCTTGAGTGATCAGCGTAGCCGGCATGTTGGCAATCTGAGCTTCCAACGATTCGATTGTGGCTGCCGTCTTTTTCCGTTCAGCCTCGTTGGCGAGCCGTTTGGAGTCGATATCGGCGATCGTGTCGTCGAGGTGTTTTCGCCGGCCTTCGATCGTCACGATGCCCAGGCTGTTTTTGGTTTCGCGCAGCTCATCCGCGGCTTTTTCCCACGCCGCCAGCGATTCTTTTTCCTGGCCGGCGAAAAACGCATACGTGCCCGGCGAGCGATGCACGCGGACGTGCTCTTCTTGATAGACTTCGACGAGCTTGGCCACGATCTTCTGCGCCAGTTCCGGCGACTTCGCCTTGCACGACACCGTAATGATATTGCTCTTCCGCGGCGCCGCGATCGTCATATCCTTCGCCAGCTTCCTCACCGCCACCTGATGCGCCTTTCCAGTCACATAGATCCCTCTCCCTTTGGGAGAGGGTGGCGGCGCAGCCGCCGGGTGAGGGTATTCCCTCTCTCCCCCGTCTCCTGACTCCTCGGCCTGACCTTGAACTTTGAACTTTGAACTTTGAACTTTCTCTTCCAAGTCCCGAGCCCCGAGCCCCGAGTCCCCGCTTCCCCCCAGCCCCAACTCCTCCACCACCCGATCCAACACCGCCCGGCTTCTCAAAATCTCGATCAGCGAATTGATTTCGCTCTCCCGCGATTCATACAGCGACACCATCTGCCCGCCCGACGCCGTCGGATCAACCTGGTTCTCGCGACCGAACCGCACAAACAACCGCGCCTCCGACACATACGTCCGCGGCATCACCAGCGCGCCCACCAGCGCAACCACCGCCAGCGCGACAAACGCCACGACACCCTTCTTTCCATTCCGCCGCACCGCCTCGCGGGCGATGGTATAGGTGTCGAAAATCTGTGTTCGATTGATCATGATTTTTACTTTTTCAGCTGCAGCAGTGACACGATATAGGGGCGAACGTGAGCCTCAACAAAAACTTATCTCCCCTCGCCCCGGTACTCCGGGGAGAGGGGTCGGGGGTGAGGGGAATTCAGGCGTATCTCGTTCCCAGAGTCCCCCCTCAGAACGCACTACCCCTAAGCTCCTGCCTCATTCTCCTACTATCCCCTTTGCGATCTTCGCGCCCTTCGCGGTGAATCCTCCCCGCCAAAAGCGCGCACTTCCTCGCAGTTACTTACGCCGCCGCCACCCACAATCCAGCGACTCCCCAACCAAAACCGACCCTGCAGCCCTCCACTTGGCAACCTATACCGAATTTGCCGCTCCTAACGCCCCCGGCCTACAATGGCCCTTAGCCGTCACCTCAACTCATCCGCCCGATCTTCCTTTTTCGGCTCGGCGGCAATTCGCCACCGGTCGCGTGTACTCATGACCTCTACCGCACCGCCCACCGCCCCGCCGCCATTTCAATTCACGCTGCGGCAAATGTTCTGGGCGACTACAGCGATCTGCGTTGCAGCATCCTCGTTTTACTGGCTTAATTCGGCGCCTGCTCTTATTGCAATTGTCCTGTTTGTCGCCACTGCCATCTGGTTTTTTGTTGCTTCGTATCCCCGCTTCCGCCACAGCGAAATCCTGGCAACGTTTGCTCTGGGTGGCGTCGTACTGTTCTTACTGTTACCAGCACTTCAAGGCATTCGCGACTCTCCTCGCTGGGCCGTTTGCCAATACAACATGCGCAACATTGCCCTCGCGCTTCAGCAATACGAAAGCAGAAACGGCACGCTGCCGCCCGCTTACATTGCCGACGCCGACGGCAAACCAATGCACAGTTGGCGAGTTCTCTTGCTACCCTACCTCGAACAGAATGCACTTTACCGGCAATATCGCTTTGACGAACCGTGGGACGGCCCCAATAACTCTCAACTTCACGGCGAGTTAGTTAGGGCCTATTTCTGTCCATCGGAAACGACCTATAGCCCCGCCACTAACTACGTCGTTGTGACGGGCTCCCAAACAATCTGGCCTGATGCAACGCCGGCCAAATTAGCGGACATCACAGACGGTCTCCAAAACACGATTCTCCTCGTCGAAGTCCACAACAGCGGCATTCACTGGATGGAACCGCGCGACCTCGACATCGCCAAAATGCCAATGGCGATTAACGCACCCAAGGGCGTTTCCATCTCCAGCGTCCACCACCCCGCCGGCTTCGCCAATGTCGTGTTTGCAGACGGCGCGGCCGAGCGAATCCCAAACAACGCACCCGCCAAAGCGCTCCGCGCCGCCCTAACGATTTCCGGCGGCGAAAAAGACCGGCTTCCAACAATAAGGAACCGCCGATGACCCCGACCAATCCCGCTCCCGCGCGCCCCTTCCAATTCACGCTACGGCAACTTTTATTTTTGGTCACTGTCGTCTCCGTCGCCTTCGCATCGTATTACTGGCTCGGAGAGAAGGTCGCGACCGTCGTTCTGATCTTGCTGGGGATTTTGAGCGCGTCGGCGGTACTCGCACTTGCCCTTACCGGCAATTTCTACGAGGCGTGTGGGCTCGCGTTCCTGCTGCTGATTGCTACAGCCGGTTTTTTGCCGACTATTGGAAGCCGAGAAATGTCCCGCAAAGGCTACTGCCAAAATAACTTGCACAACATCACGATCGCCCTACAAAACTACCATGACGTTTGCGGCTCCTACCCACCTCCCTTCATCGCCGATGCCAACGGCAAGCCGATGCATAGTTGGCGTGCGCTGATACTGCCCTTTGTGGAGCAAAACGAGCTTTATGAAAAATACCGCTTCGATGAGCCGTGGGATGGGCCGAACAATCGCAAGCTGCATGATATCCAGCTAAAAATCTTTCAATGTCCGAGCCAAGAGAATCCACGGCTGAGCACTGAGACAAGCTACGTTGTCGTCATCGGGCCTAAAACGATGTGGCCAGCGGAAAACTCATACGTCCGAAACGCTGACATCATCGACGGCCTTTCCAACACTCTTCTCCTCGTCGAAGTTGCCGACAGCGGCATCCATTGGATGGAACCCCGCGATCTACACATCAATCAAATCCCCATGGCGATCAATCCAAGCCGCGGCCAAGGGATTTCCAGCCATCACAAAGGCGGCGCGAATGCAGGCTTCGCGGACGGCAGCGTCCGCTTCCTCGACGACAACTTTCCCCCAGCCGACCTCCGCGCCGCCCTAACGGCTTTCGGTCGGAAAAAGGAGTTGCCTCCGACTATAAAGCGCCCTCCTTTGGAAGATTGAAAACCAGCTCACGACCCTTGCGGAACAACGCGCACCCCTAGTAGGCCGTCCAACGGATTTGGGCTAGCACCGGTCTCGGCACACAAACCCGAAGCGTGAGCGAGGGACTCGGCAGCCAAACCGTCCAGATTGTGGCGATCTTCATCCCAAAGTGTTGGATTGACTGACTACTAGCCTGCCTCTTCTTTGCGCTTTCCCGCAATCTTCGCTTCAATCACCAGAATTTGGTCCGGTTTTTCCCCGAAATCGCAATCTATCTATAGGAGGCGCACGCCTCCCAAAAATCCGCGTCCATCCGCGGCTGATACTCCCGCGCTTGCTCCCAAATCTCCGGCACGACCAGTAACCAATGACCGATGACCAATGACCAATGACAACTGCCTTCACAATCATCGCCGCGCTAAAGTTGAGCGCACGACCCCTTCGGCCCAAATCCCAAACCTCGCCGCCCCCAACAACTTACAACATTCCCTAACCGCCGTCGTAATGAAAAAACTTCAAAGTTGAGCGCGTGGCCACTCCCTTTTTGACCCCTGAAACTTGAAACTACATTTCTTTTGTGAGCCTTCCATGCCTGCCAAAACCTCTCGACGGTCTTTGATGAAGCGCGCGGTCGCTGGCGGCTTTGCCTGGGCCATCGGAATCGTCCCCGCCGCCAGCTACGCCGCCCCACAGCCCATGAAAATCACCGGCCTCAAAGCCTGGCAACCACCAACTCCCGGCTCTCCGCCCGATTGGCGAACCCAACTCGGCCAGATCATCGTCGAAGTCCAAACCGACGCCGGCATCACCGGCCTCGGCGTCGGCGGCGGAGGTGCCGCTTCGATCCACGTGATCAACACAGTCATGCGCGATCTGCTGATCGGCAAAGACGCCTCGCAAGTCGAGGACCTCCACCGTGCAATGCATCAGCACACGCTTTTCTACGGCCGCAAGGGCCTCGTCGTGATGGCCACCAGCGGCGTCGATCTCGCCCTCTGGGACATTCGCGGCAAAGCGGCAGGGCTGCCGGTCGCGAAGCTGCTCAATCCAAACGTCAACTTGGCCGCCGATATTCCGACTTACGGTACTGTGTTCAGCGAAAAAGAAATCGACACAGCCCTCGCCATCGGCCACGACTCGCTCAAGGTCCACACCGAAAGCTACGGCCGTAACCCGGACATGAAAAAACTCGTCGCCTTCGTCCAAAGCGTCCGCGACCGCCTCGGCCCCAAAAAATCACTGATGCTCGACGCCTTTTGCATGTGGGATATCGACACCACCGTCCGCATGGCCGAAGCACTCGCACCGCTGAACCTCAAGTTCCTCGAAGAGCCGCTGGAGCCCGACGACCTCGACGGCTACGCGGAACTGGTGAAGCGTGTCTCCATTCCCATCGCCGGCGGCGAACACGAATACACCACCGGCGGCTTCAAAGAACTGATCGATCGCAAGCTCCACGCCGTCCTCCAACCCGACATCAACTGGTGCGGCGGCCTCACCACCGTCGTCGAAGTCTATCGCCTCGCCAAAGCCGCCAACCTCAAAGTCATCCTCCATCGCGGCTGCGAACCCTTCGCCCTCCACGCCCTCGCCGCCCTCGACCCCCAGCCCCTCGCCGAATCCCCCCGCACCTGGTTCAACCCATTCCAAGGCACACCACAAATCCAAAAAGGCCTCATCCGCCTAACCGACAAACCCGGCTTCGGGCTTGAGGTCGCGTAGATTTTCAATCTGCTAGCAGCGAACGATTCGCTCTAGCTGGCAATGCTGGGCCTCGGCTAATATCCCACCCGCATTCACCGCGCGCCCGCATGCGCCTTGAACAAAACACGGAGTTCTCGGATGAAGAGCTTGTTGACCTTCGCAACCCTGTTCATTCTGTTCACCACGGAAAACGTTTTCGCTCAATCGACGCCCATCCGGCCATCTTCCGGCAACGCGCCGATCGTGGAACCAGCCGGACCTGCCCCCGTCCCGCGCGTTGCCGGACCACAAGTCGCCGGCCCACAAGCGCCGATCGCGCCGATTCCGCTGCAGCCAGAGTGGGTAGCGAAAATGACTCCAGCGGAGCAGAAGTGGGTCGATGATGTGCTCCAGTATTGGGAAACCTCGAGCGAAAAGATCAAGCTCTTCGAGTGCAAATTCGAACGGTGGGACTACGACGGCGGCTTCCTCGGCCCGGATGGCAAGTGGCAAACGAGAACGTATGCCACCGGGATCATCAAGTACGGCCAGCCGGACAAGGGGTTGTATAAGGTCGAGAAGCTGATTTTGAACCAGCCCGGAGCGCCGGGGCAGAAGCCGCAGCAGATTGAGCAAAACCCGGAACTCGGCGAGCACTGGATTTGCAACGGCAAGGAGATCTGGTCGTTCGAAGCGAACAAGAAGCAGGTGACAATCACGCCACTGCCGCCGCAGATGCAAGGCAAAGCGATCGCCGACGGGCCGTTGCCCTTCATGTTCGGCGCGAAGGCCGAAACGATCAAGGCTCGCTATTGGGTTCGCAATATCGAGGGCGGTCCGCAAGGCAAATACTGGTTGGAAGCGGTACCGAAGTCTCGCGAAGACGCTCAGAATTTCAAGCAGGTGCGGATCACGCTTGACCAAGGAGATTTTTTGCCCGATTCACTCGAGATTTTCGGGCCGAACTATAATCCGCCGCAAAACGATGCTCGCCAGACCTATCGGTTTGCCGAGCGGAGTAAAACGGACGCCGCCAACATCGCGGCCCAAATTGCCAAAGGCCTCGATCCGCTCGGAATTTTCAATCGCGATTTCTTTAACCCACGAATCCCGCTCGGCTGGCAGAAAGTCGCTCAAGGCGGCCAAGGCAATATCCCCGCTGCACCTTCCCAACAAGCCCGCCCCCCGGCCGCGCCAGTCGGCCCCAAGACGCGGTAGTTATTCGCCGTCGGTGGTGAGAATCGTGCCGCCTTCGCGAACAATCGCAGGAGCTGTGGCCGCGTCGAGCACATTGTCGAGCAATTGCACCTGGCAAACGCCTTCCAGGCGAACCTGCGCCCCGCCATTGCCGCCAGCGCTGCACGTATCGATGCGAACTTTCGAGCAACCACCGACGCTAAACCCGCTGCGGCCGTTTTCCGTGGCCTTGATGCGCAGGAGGTCCGCCCGGCTGACATTGTCGTGGCAATTGACCCCGTCGAGCCAGAAGCCGCGGACGTTCAAGTCCTCAATGAAAAGATCGTGGACGTTGTAGAGCGTGATCCCCACCTGCTCGCCGCAGCAGGAAAGGTCGTAGTATTCCGGCACCTTGCCCGCTTCGACGGCGAAGTAAATCCAGCCTTGAAACAAGCACCATTCGCGCGGCGCCAGCTTCGGAAAATCCGCCGCTAACGGCTGCTTCCGCACCAGCGGCACTCCAGCCAGAAAAAGCTGCTGAAAGCTCTTGTTAATCGGCCGAGTTCGGAACATGCTGTCGCCCGCGAATTCCCAAACGTTTTCCGACAACGACATCGAACCATCGAGCGTCGCGCCATTGCCGCTGATGATGGTCGGAAACCGATCGATGCCGCTATGCCGCGGACCCTGCACTGTGATGCTCTCACGATACGGCTGGCCCGTGTTGGCAACGACGATCCGGTCGCCCGGCGATGCGATCCGCAGCGCCTTGGCAATCGACCGGCACGGCCCAGTGCCTTCATCGCCGACCGCCGCCATCGTGCCGCCTCGGCGATCATCGCCGAGAATGTTGTTGACAAAAATATCGCGAGCCGAAACCGACGAGAAACTCAGAAGAGAGACGACGACCGCAACTGCTGCGAAGCGCATAGCACAAGCTCCTTTGCTGCTCCGCAATTCTAGCACGCTGCTTCAAAACCCCGGCAGAATCGACACAGCTATCAAGGTTTAACGCCTTCAAGCAGCGCCGACCCGACCCGCACCATCGTCGCCCCCTCCTCAATCGCAATTTCAAAATCCTCCGACATCCCCATCGACAGTTCCTCCATACAGACGTTGCCCGAGCATTGGGGCTTCAGCCGTTCGGCCAGTTCGCGGAGCCCGGCGAACTCGCGGCGAGTCTGATCCAGGCCGCTCTCCAGGCCCGACATCGCCATTAAGCCGAGGATCTGGACGTGATCGAGTTTGCTGATCGCCGGAAACAGCGATTCCATATCGCCAGGGAGCACCCCATGCTTCGCTGCGTCGCCGGAAATATTGACTTCCAGCAAAGCATCGACAGTTTTGCCTTTGCCAGCGCTTTCTCGATTGATTTCCTCCAGCAACCGCAGGCTGTCCACCGAGTGAACCAACGGCGAACATTCCAGCGTTCGTTTGACTTTATTGCGCTGCAAATGACCGATGACGTGCCAATTTACGTTGAGGTCGGCAAGAGCTTCAGCCTTCCGCCACAACTCCTGCGGCCGACTTTCGCCCAGATCGGCAACACCTGCCTCGAACAGCATACGGGCGATTTCCGGCTCGACATACTTGGTGACGCCAATCAACTTAATTTCCTCGGCTCTTCGCCCCGCCCGCGCGGCCGCCGCCGCGATCTTCTCGCGCACCTCAGCCGCGTTCGCACGAATTCGAGCGGCAATAATAGGGTCAGAAGTCGTCATAAACCGTTACGACCAAGCGGCTATCAGGCCGCCGGGCCTGCAAATTCGATGGTATTCTTAGGTGGCAGTTCTTCGCGGCGATTCACCGGACAAATCCATGCTAACCCAAACGATCGGTTTCATCGGCGCCGGCCAAATGGCCAAGGCCTTGGCCCAAGGCTTTATGACGACCGGTCTTGTGCCCGGCGAGCGGATTATCGCCTGTGACCCAGTGCCCGCCGCGCGGGATTCGTTTGCGAACGCGATCAGCGGAGCCATCATCGCCTCCACGAACGCGCAAGTCGTCGCCCAGGCCAATGTTGTCGTTCTGGCCGTGAAGCCGCAAAGCATGTCGGTCGTGTTCAACGATCTCGCCGGCAAATGCGGCGCTGAAAAACTGATTGTCTCGATCGCAGCTGGTGTGCCTCTTGCCAAGTTGACATCAGGGCTGAAGACCGAACGGGTCGCGCGTGTCATGCCGAACACACCGGCGCTCATTGGCAAAGGAGCGTCGGCCTACGCGCTAGCCGCTGGCGCATCCGCCGCAGATGGCCAGCTAGTCGGCCAACTTCTTGGCGCAGTCGGCCAGGCCTTCCTCGTCGATGAAAAGCATCTCGACGCCGTGACGGGGCTATCAGGCTCAGGACCAGCTTACGTCTATATCATGATCGAAGCTCTCGCCGATGGCGGCGTCAAAATGGGCCTGCCGCGGGATGTAGCACTGGCGCTCGCGGCTCAAACAGTTCGTGGGGCCGCCGAAATGGTGTTGACTACCGGCGAGCATCCGGCCGAGCTCAAAGACAAAGTCGCCAGCCCCGGCGGCACGACGATCGCAGGCCTCGCCGCTTTGGAAGACCACGGCTTTCGCGCCGCACTCATCGCCGCAGTCGAGGCGGCGACGAAAAGGTCAATCGAACTCGGCAAATAGTAACGTGATCAACGCTCCTTCGCTGGCCGCACATCTCACCGTCCAAGAATGATCTGTGCTAAATTCTGTAGCTGGACATTTTTGCTTCGCAACTTCTAGCTGAATAATCTATGGCCGCGTCATCCAATTTCGTCACTCAACTGTTTGGTCTCAATGAGCAAGTGGCCGTCGTCATCGGTGGCACGGGCGTGCTCGGCGGCGCTTTGGCCGAGGGGCTCGCTCAGGCGGGAGCCAGCGTGGTTGTTGCGGGGCGCAGCGAGGAGCGCGGGCATGAGCGGGTGAAGGCCATTGAAGCCCTCGGCGGCGAAGCGACGTTTTTGCCCGTCACGGCCGATCAGCGACTCAGCGTGCAGGCCCTGTTAGACGCGACCATCACCGCTCACGGCCAGGTCGATATGCTCGTCAACTGCGCCGGCACCAACTCGGCGATCCCTTACGAACAAATTCCCGACGACGAATGGCACAAAGTCGTCGATGGCAGTTTGCTGACGACACATCTCGGTTGCCAGATCTTCGCGCCATTCATGGCCACGCAGCACAACGGCGGCGCGATCCTTAATATCGGCAGCGTCACGTCGCACCTGCCGCTTTCTCGTGTGTTCGCCTATTCGGCTGCCAAAGCGGCGGTCGTCAGCCTGACCCAGAATCTCGCCCGCGAATACGCAACCAAAAGCGTCCGCATTAACGTTCTCTGCCCCGGTTTTTTCCCGGCGGAGCAGAAC
>DASXLL010000373.1:0-18728 GCA_036496265.1 Pirellulaceae bacterium
TTCGCCCCGGATCGGGTGGCACGCTCTGAGGTACTCCGAAGGGCGTGCTAAAAGGCTCCGTTGGCTGCCACTGGCATCTTGCCAGTGCATCTTGTCAGTGCAGATTGCACCGAATCGCATGGCCTTCGCCCGGAGGGCGCACGCCCGTTGCCAGGTGCCTTTAGGCCCTGGAATCATTGCCTCATCTATGCACTTTTCGCTCGAAAAGCGAGCGATCGGGTGGCACGCTCTGAGGTACTCCGAAGGGCGTGCTAAAGGGCTCTGTTGGGTGCCACTGGCATCTTGTCAGTGCATCTTGCCAGTGTAGTTGCACCGAATCGCATGGCCTTCGCCCGGGATCGGGTGGCACGCTCTGAGGTACTCCGAAGGGCGTGCCAAAGGGCCCCGTTGGGTGCTACTGGCATCTTGTCAGTGCATCTTGTCAGTGCAGATTGGACCGCATCACATGGCCTTCGCCCCGGATCGGGTGGCACGCTCTGAGGTACTCCGAAGGGCGTGCTAAAGGGCTCCGTTGGGTGCCACTGGCATCTTGTCAGTGCAGATTGCACCGAATCACATGGCCTTCGCCCCGGATCGGGTGGCACGCTCTGAGGTACTCCGAAGGGCGTGCTAAAGGGCTCCGTTGGGTGCCACTGGCATCTTGCCAGTGCATCTTGTCAGTGCAGATTGGACCGAATCACGCGGTCTTCGCCCGGAGGGCGCACGCCCGTTGCCAGGTGCCTTCAGGCCCTGGAATCATTGCCTCATTCATGCACTTTTCACTCGAAAAGCGAGCGTAGCTGAGCAACGAGACGACCGCATCGTCACCGGTTATAGCGAGAATTCCCTTGCCTCTGAGAAGGGAACCTCTAAAATCCAAGACGTAATAGCCCACCATTTTCTGACAGTCGAAAACTCTGTTGCATTTGGCGACAATTTTTTCTTCTGTCAGCCCACCGGTCAATTTTCTCGGGTTGCTTTCTGCAGAAGGGCATCGGCGCCCGGCACCTGCTGCGACGACGCTGCCAATTCTTGCAGATAACTGTTTGATTCGCTGTCGTTGCGTCCATTCCGCCCGTCTCCAGGATCGCAAAATAAGGCGCATCTTGGGCAAGAGTGTAGGCTCGGCAGCGAACAGATTGTGACGACGACTGCCGCTTCTTCAATGTTGCTGGGCAGGATGCCTCAGCCAAGGCTAGAGGTACTGTCATGAGCCTCTTCAGAAGGTTGCACGCGCGACTGCGAAACCTTGTTTGCTCATTGGCTCCCAAACGGCAGCGTGCAGTTCGCGTACGCTATCCCCACTACGACGAGTTGGAGGAGCGGGCCATGCCCACGGCGGTGAGCTTGGCTGAAATGTCTTTGGACGGGTCAGCTGCATACCAGCCCGACGGATCCGTTCAGCTAGTCCGCGCGCAAGTACCCGATGGTAAAGGTCGGGTTATCCTGCCGAAGCCGTTAGCTGCAAATGCCGCGTTTACGGCCAACTTATGGCTCAACTTTGACGATAATCCAGAGGGACTTGTCGTCCAATTTACCGAAGCGCCGATTGAAACAAATCGGTCGCTGGTTGGCGACGCCGCTGGTGCGCTGGCGGCCTTTTATGGATCTTTGGCTGGCTTCCGCGCGATTTCCGTCGTGGACGATTACTGGCTGCCGGACAATCCATTTAACGCGCTGGAAATTCTTTCCGAGCGACAGCTTCAATCCAGGGCCGGTCCTCTGGAATCCGGTATTCTCAGTTCGTATACCGATCGGGATGGTCAGTACCTCAAAAGCGGTCAGCCGTACAATCTTCTAATTGAATATCAAGTAGGGAAGCTCCAAGTCTTCGTCAACGGCGTCATGCTGCTGGAGCAAGAGATTAACCTCCAAGCGGAAATCGGCTCGTACGTCCACATCGCAATTTCGTCGGCAACGGGTGGACCAAACGGTGCTACCGGCGGAGTTCGACTGCTCAGTGCAGAGATTAGTCAGGAAGCAAGCGAGCCTACGCATCCAGACGACGCCCCCAGCCCGGAGCCGGCGCAGACAAACACGATGGAGCGCGCGACGACGCCAACATTATTACCTACGCCGGCGACTGGTTCCTCTCAGACACCTCCAACTACACAGGAAGTCCCATCGCAGGAGAGCAATACTCAAGAAGCTGCTCCCTCAGACAATGAATCGTCTGAGAGCGACACTGGCAGCACGAATGAGATCGGTGAAAGTACTTCTCCAGGACAGTCGAGTTTTTCGACGCAAAACACGGCAGATTCCGCATCTACAAGCATCTTTTTGCTGCAACCGCTACAGAACGTGTTGCCAACGGCCACCAACAGTGATTCGCGCGTCGAAATACAACCGCAGGCCGTCGGACCCGAACCAGACGAATCGCGCCGCGAGATAGCGCACAATGCTTTCACGTGCTCAAGCGTTGCAAATCTCAGTGGTTTGGAAAACGGTCAATCGTGCGCGCTCATTGGCAACCGAAAAAAAAGTACAGATGCTGGTGGCGACGGGCGCGACGGTGACGACGCTGTTGATGATTTGTCTCTTCCAGGAAATAGCACATCCGAAGAACATCAAAGCGAAGACGCTCGATCGATTCACTATCAGCAATTGACGGCGAACGCATCGGGGGATTTCTATCTTGAGTTCCTGTCATCAATCGTTGCCGGACTGCCTGGGGCTGATTCACCTGCAAAGGAAGCCCAGCAAGAACAATTCATTGATTCTTCGATGAACGGGGCATATTTGTCGGTTGGTGCCACGACTGCTTATGAAGTAGATATCTTGATGTCAGTAAACACATCAAGCACATTCAAGGAAGGCGCCGGGGGCCTATTCACCTCGGTGATTATTGATTCGCCGCTGCCACGCGTGCTTCGGCTCATTGCGCTTACTGGTGGCCCACAGATTCCCGTCTGGTCCGAGTTTCCGACACGTTCGCCGTTCAAAATCGCTGAGCACGCCCCGCGGCAAAAAAGCGCGAAGACAAAAAAAGGCCGTCGCCGCTTCATCATGCCGTGGGACGAAATGTTCGAGCAGGGCCTGCCGGGTCAATTGTGGCGATTCGCTGAATCGTGCAAGCCATTGGCCGACGGGATTGCTGGATTACTGGCCTCCCTTAACGATGAAAAACCATTTCAAACCAATCTTGGAAACGGGCCGACAAACCGCGAAGATCATTCTTCGATGCGAGTTTCTGTTGAAAAACCTATGCGGTGGTTTTTCGAGCAAGCAGTCGATATCGTCTTCGCCGAAAGAGTTCGCTTAACGGAATTATTAAAGACTTCGGCCGTCGTATAGGCTATATCGCTTCCAACTCTGGCCATCAGCGGCCTCCAAGAGCGGGGCCGAAAGTTGCACTCGACTGGTTCGGCCGATGGCTTCGTGGCCCACTTCGCCTCGCCCGCTAGACGCCTTGCTCCCATTTTGTATTTCCCACTAGCGGACGCAGATCGTACATTACACCCATCTCCTCGTCTCTCCACCATCTTGGAACGGGCGCCGTCTTCTCCTTCTGCGACGGCCACACCGCCCCCATCAACCGAAAAATCGACCCCCGCGTCCTCCACCAACGCGCCACCCCCGCCGGTGGCGAACCACCCGTCCCCGGCTACTAACGCAACTCGGAAGCAGCGGTCGCTGCAGCTTGATTGGCCGGATTGGGCTCAACATTTGGGTCATGGGCGATTAAGCGTTGCTAATGCAGCTTCTTCGTTACTGGCCAGGTGTGCCCGCGTTGCTCACAGCGAACCCAAAGTGTCTTCGCTACCGCTTTTTTTGGCTCGCGGAGTGTATTTCGATCTGGTGGAATGCGGTCCCTTGAACTGTCTATTCGTAGTTCGTCGCTGTGGCAGTGCGGGCACACGCTTGTGTCGTCTGGGCTTGCCATTCATCCGGCAACATATCCAAGAACTGCTCCCATTCGATCGGCTTCGGTGAATTATAAACCGCCGCCCGCTCGACTAGCTCCTTTGTCTCGATCCCTCTTTGCTTCCTTCGCTACCTGTTCGTCTGCCTCTGTTCCCTCCGTTATCTCCTGTTCATCTCCCGGCCTTGCTCTCTTTCCTGCCTCGTGTTCGTTAGCCCCCTCCGACTCAAACTCCCTTCACCCCGCTCATACACAAAGCCCAAAATAGTTCCATTTTTCCAAAAATAGTCACAACCCCTCCAGCCGCATGCTCTTGCGTCGCGCCCATTTGAATCATTTGTTCACTATTTGCCGATTTCACCAAAACCCTCGTGTACAATCCGCCCACCTCCTCGCGCACGGGCGCTCGCTCCCGCGGCGCAACGTTCTTTGGCAATTCATTATTCCACACGCCGTACAAACCAGCTCGCCTGTAGCATCGGCTCCCCTCGCCCCGTTCTCTCTCGGTACTCCGAGCGTCGACTCTCGGTACTCCGAGCGTTGAAACGGGGAGAGCGGCTGGGGGTGAGCCGATTTCTCTAGAACCGGCAGCGTTTGCTGCGCTTCGTCGAGTCACCAACCACTCCACAAACCCCTCACCTCACCCTCCTAAACGCTCACTAATAGCTCATGTTGAGCGCTTCGTCACCAAGCCGAATTCCCCAAACCCTTGCCACCAAACCCCTTACAAAAACCGGCTCATCACGCGATCGCCAAAGGTGAGCACTTACCGCGTAGCGTGGGCTGTGCCCAACATACCTACAACAAATCCACCGGATCAACATCCACAACCCACTGCACGCCTTCGATTGGCTCCAACGTCTCCATCACCGCCCGCACCGCCGCCCTCAGCCCAGCCCCATTCGTGCTGCTCAGCAAGATATGAAATCGAAATAACCCTCGCAGCTTGGCCATCGGACACGGCGCAGGACCAAGCAATCGGTGCTCAATCGCCGCGGCTTCAATCGCCGCCTGAAGTTTCGCGGCGGTGGCATCCGCATAATCCGACGTAACGACCTCGCTCTCGCCGCGCACGATAAACCGAATCAATGACGCAAACGGCGGATACAAATGCGCCTGCCGACTCGGCAACTCCGCCGCCGCAAACCGAGCATAGTCATGATCAATCGCCGCCAAAATCGCATAGTGATCGGGCGAAAACGTCTGCACGAGAACGCGGCCGCCTTTAGGACCGCGGCCGGTGCGACCAGCAACCTGTGTCACGAGCTGAAACGTCCGCTCCGCCGCCCGCAGATCGCAAAAATGCAACGTCGTATCCGCGTTAATCACACCCACCAGCGTCACGTTCGGAAAATCGAGCCCTTTGGCAATCATCTGCGTGCCGAGCAAGATTTTCACCTCGCCCGAGCGAAACCGATCGAGCGCCGCCTCATGGCTGCCCGGCCGCTGCATCGTGTCGCTGTCCATCCGCACCACCGGGACATTCGGAAACCGGCCTTTGATCTCCGCCTCCAAACGCTCCGTGCCAAAACCCTGAAATCGAATCCCATCGAATGCACACTGCGGGCACCGCACCGGCGCCGGCATTGCAAAATCGCAGTAATGACAAATCGCCTGCTCATGCTCCCGATGATGCGTCAAAGCCAAATCACACGCCGGGCACTGAACGACATGGCCGCAAGCCGGGCATTGAATGTGCGTGCTGTAGCCACGGCGATTCAGCAGCAAAATCACCTGCCCATCCTCCCGCAGCGCCTCATCGATCGCCCGGTGCAAAGACCGACTCACCGCTCCCCGACTCGACCGATTCGCAAACTCCACCCGCAAATCGATCGTCGCCACCCCCGGCAGCGGCCGATCCTCGACCCGCCGCGGCATGTCGATGAGGCGGAAAGAGTTCAAAGTTCCAGGTTCAATGTTCAAAGTTGGGTTGTCATTGACTTTGAACTTTGAACTTTGAACCTTGAACTGGTTGGCCTTGTGCCAACTCTCCAACGACGGAGTCGCGCTCCCCAGCACCAGCGGCACATTTTCCATCGCGGCACGCTGCAGCGCAACATCGCGAGCATGATACCGCGGCTGTTCCCCCTGCTTGAACGACGCATCATGCTCTTCATCGATCACAATCAGCCCCAAGTTCGGCGTCGGCGCGAAAACAGCACTGCGAGCGCCAACGACGACTTGCACGTCGCCCCGCGCGATCTGTTGCCAATGCCAATGCCGCTCCGCATCCGACAAATGCGAATGCAAAACCGCCACGCTGCTAAACCGCGACTTGAACCGCGACCGCGTCTGCGGCGTCAGGCTGATTTCCGGCACCAGCACAATCGCCTGCCGGCCATACCCAATCACTTCATCGATCGCCCGGATATAGACCTCGGTCTTCCCGCTACCGGTGACACCATGCATGAGTATCGTCTCATGCCGCCGCTCGCGGAGCGCCGCCAAAATGCAATCGAGCGCCATTTGCTGATCTGCATTCAGCCGCAAATGGTCCTCCCGCGGCACCGCCGCCTCTTCCACCTCCATGTGCTGAATCCGCCGCACTTCGGCCTTTACCAACTTCTTCTTTCGCAGTTCGCCGATCGGTCCCAGCGTACACTTAGCGGCCTGTGCCAGCTCCGGCGGCGTCAACGGCCGCGGCGAAGCAGCCAAAATCCGCAAAGCATCAAGCTGCTTGTCACCCAACTTCAATGCCCCCGCCTCCAACTGCTCCCGCACTGCCGGCGGCACACTGAGGAACGTCATTTCCCGCGTTCCCGCTTTGCCGCGAACGCCAGCCGGCACAATCGCCTGCAGAACCTGCCCCAGCGAGCACAAATAGTAATCCGCCATCCATTCCGCCAGCCGCAGCATCGCCGGAGAAAGCAGTGGCTCCGGATCAATCAACCTCGCCAACGGCTTCAGCGGCCGCGACCCAGCCGTCTTCGTCCCCACCGCAGTGCAATAACCCACGATCGGCCGATTTCCCCGCCCCAGCGGCACCTGCACCCGCTGCCCCGCCTTCAACTTCGCCGCCAGCGACGGCGGAATGGCATAGTCATACGGCCCATGCGGCTGCTCCGCAAAAACGACCGTCGCCGCGAGCTGTTCGTGCGTCGCATCCAGCTCCCATTTTTCCGGAGCCGCATCAAAGAGTGTCGATTGTCGCGTGGACATGCGTTCATTGTACCGGAAACGCGGCCACCGCGTTCAGCGCTCGGGCTTTACCGCGGCTTCCCATTTCACGAGCAGTGCTTGCATTCGATCCAATTCGCCAGGTCGAGTTTTCGAAAGATCGTTTTTCTCAGCCAGATCACTGGCCAAATCAAATATCCAATCCTGCCGTTTATCACCGTCCTGCCGCGACACAAGCTTGAGATTTCCATCCCGGACGCCGCGCCAGGTGTTTTCACCGCGGCGGCCGCGCCAGAAGAGCGTTCGCGGAACATCCGCTTTGCCTTCCCGAAGATGGCCGACTATGTCCATTCCATCCAGCGGCAAATTCGGCAGCGGCTTAGCACCGGCCAGATTGAGAATCGACGCCGTCAAATCCATCGTGATGCCGACTTGCGAGGATTCGCGGCCGGGCGGCAAAGCATCGGGCCACCGCAAAATGCACGGCACGCGGATGCCGCCCTCGTACGTCGTCCCTTTGCGGCCCGACAGTGGATCATTCCTGGAAAAATTCGGCCCGCCATTGTCACTAGCAAAAATGACCAGCGTGTTCTTCGCGGCACCAATCTCGTCAAGCGACTTCAAAATCTGGCCGACGCACTGATCGAGTCGCTCGACCATCTCAACATATTTCGCCCGCGAGCCACGAATTTGCGTATCAGACGTCAGTGGCGGCTGACCACCATCATTTGGTCCCTGAAACGGCGAATGCGGCGCATTGAACGGCACATACAAGAAGAACGGCTGCTTCGTTCGCTTCAAAGAGGCACAAGCCTCCTCGGCAATCAAATCGGTCATGTAGCCGTCGCGTTTGATCGGCTGATCGTTTTGATAGAGCATCGTTTCGCCCGTGCCGCCGGGCTCATGATGATGAAAGTAATCGATATTTCCCCCGAGCGGGCCGAAAGCGTAATCGAAGCCGTGCTTGAGCGGCAGGAATTTGGGTTCATAGCCCAGATGCCACTTGCCACAGATCGCCGTCGCATACCCAACATCCTTGAGACTGCGAGCGAGAACGCTACGCTCCACGGGCAACCCCAGCTCATGCTGATTCGCCAACCGGATCGCATCGTCGTACCGACCGACATTGCCAACACCAATCGCACATTCCAGACCGCCGACGCGGTGCTGATACCGACCGGTCATCAGACCAGTGCGAGTCGGGCTGCACTCCGGCCCATTGGAGTAAAAATTCGTCAGTCGGATTCCCTGACGTGCCAGCGCGTCGATATTCGGCGTGCGAATATCCGGGCAACCGTAACACCCAAGATCGCCATAGCCCATGTCATCGGCGAGGATCAAAACAATATTGGGCCGGACGCCGGATTGGCCAAAGCAGTTGGCCAAAAGCAGCAAATTAACGCACCAAACGACGGTGACATCGAGCCCCAGTGTGACGAGCAGCTTGAGCATGTTCGCGATTCTCGCCGCGGAATTAAGCGCAGTCAATTTTCCGACCCCGTGAAACCTATAACACGTGAACCAAGCTAGCAGATAGTCGCTAGCTTAAACTCCTGTTTGCTGCATGACGCAAGCAGAATAGATTATTGCCAGCACAGAACTTGGTGGGCCGGAGGCCCGCCGCAGGGGGTACAGGAATGCCCGCGGAACGGACTCCGCACTCGGACGACTCGCTGCTCGCCGCGCCGCTCTTGGCGCTGACCGAGTGGACGCTCGCTGCGCCGGCGACGGTGCTCGTCGGCGCTTGTGCTCTGGCCCTTTTGGCAATCGCCGTCAGCGTTAACGCTCTGACGTTTAAGACCAGTCGCCTCGATCTGCTCAACCCGCGGAGCGAATACAACCAGCGGTGGCTGGCCTATCTGGCGGAATTCGGAACGCGAGATGACGCGTGCGTTGTTGTGCGGGCAGAGCGAAAGGCGGATTTAACAGCTGCGATCGACGACGTGGCCGCGCAGGTTCGGGCGGAGGAAAAGTGCTTCGACTCCGTTTTCTATCGGCGCGATCTTTCGCGGCTGAAGTCGAAGGCGCTGCACTACTTGCCGGAGGCGCAGCTCGGACAAATTGAGCGCCAAATCGCTGCGGCGGGCGCCGTGGCAACGCAACCGCGGGCGACTGGCGATCCAGTTCAGGCGCTCGCGCAACTCAACGAGCAACTTGGACGGCGGTCGCCGGCAACTGGCGAACAGCGGGCGGCAATAGAAGCACAATACGCCCAGTTGGCGGGAGCACTGATTGCGAATCTGCATGCGGCGGGCGTAGCTTCTCGCGGAGATCAGGCAACTGAGTCAGCTTTTTCCGAGCTCCAGCAATTCGAGCCTCAATACCTGCTGGCCGACGGCGACAAGCTGGGCTTTGTGCTGCTGCGATTGACGGCCGATTCGGCTGATTCGGCGGCGTGTGCGGCGGCGATTGGCCGGTTGCGCGAGATCATCAAACAGGCCCAGCGGAAGCACCCGCACGCCTGGATCGGTCTAACCGGAATGCCGGTTATCGAGCACGACGAGATGTCGGCCAGTCAGTTCGACATGCTGTGGACGAGCGTTGCCAGCATGCTTTTGGTGTTGCTGCTCTATCTGGCGGCTTACGGCGGCCTGCGGCACGCGATGCTCGTCAATTTGCTGCTGCTTTTGGGCACGGCGTATTCGTTCGGCTTCGTGACAATAACCGTGGGTCACTTGAATATCCTGAGCGCCGCGTTTAGCGCGGTATTAATCGGCTTGGGAATCGATTTCGCCATTCACTACGTCGCGACTTATCTGAATTTGCGGCGGCAGGGCTGTGATGAAGAGGCGGCGCTGCTGCGAATGGTCGTGGAAGTTGGCCCGGGAGTAGTCACCGGTGGCGTGACAACGGCTGCGGCGTTCTTCATGGCGGCGATGACTGATTTTGTTGGTATACGCGAGCTCGGAGTCGTCGCAGGCGGTGGAATTCTGCTGTGCGTGCTGTCAACGGTTGTCGTGTTGCCACCGATGATCCTGCTGGTCGATCGGCGCTGGCCGCTGGTCAGAATTCCGAGCATTTTGCCGGCGGGACAATGGTTTCAAATGCCTGTTCGACTGCCGCGGCTGACGATGGCGGCCTGCTTGATCGTGACGGCCGTCGTCGCCATCGGCAGCAAAAATTTGCGGTACGACCACAACTTGCTCAATCTGCAGCCACGGCACTTGGAGAGCGCGGATATCGAGCGGCAGCTATTCACGCGGCTGGATGACAGCGTCTGGTACGCGGTTAGCCTGTGTTCGTCCCGCGAGGATTTGCGGACGCGAAAGGCGGCGTTTGAAGCGCTGCCGAACGTGGCGAAAACCGAGGAGATTGCTTCGTTGCTTCCGGACCATTCGCCGTCGGAGGCCGCACGACTGGAGCAACTTTGCCGACAGGTTGCGGCGATTCCGAATCAACCGATGTCGATAATGGGTTTGGATCCAGGGGGCCTGGAGCGCGAAATCTCCCGTGCTGAAAGCTTGCTCGCCGGCACCGTGCCGCATGAGACGCAGGCGACCATCCTGTTACGGCAACTCAGGATGGCGTTTGCCTCGCTCAACGATCGGCGGCCTCAGCCAGATCATGCGGCGGGCCCCCTGGCCATGCTGCGAAGTATCGCTGATGAGCTGCCGCCGCGACTAGAAGATTTGCCCAAGGAGTTGTGTGACCGGTTCATCGGAAAAAATCAAACTTATCTGCTCAAGGTGTATGCCCGCGGCAACATTTGGAATATGGATCAGCTTGAGAAATTCGTGGCCGCGGTCGAGAGCGTTGATCCACGCGTCACTGGCCATCCCGTGCAGACGTATTACGCCTCGCGACACATGGAGTCGAGCTACCTGTGGGCCGGGCTGTACGCTCTCGGAGCGGTACTCGCGCTGCTGTGGATCGATTTCCGCAGCTTAAGGCATTCGCTATTGGCGATGATTCCGTTGGCGATCGGCTTCGCGACGATGTGTGGATGTTTGGGCTGGCTCAATATTCCGTTCAATCCGGCCAATATGATCGTGTTGCCATTGATTCTGGGAATCGGCGTCGATCACGGCGTACATCTGGTGCATTTGTGGCGGCAGCAGCGCACTCGATTTGTGCTCGGCGATGCGACGACGGTTGCGCTGCTTTTAACAGCCAGCACGACGACTGCCAGTTTTGGCGCGTTGATCTTAGCACGGCATCAAGGGCTGCAAAGTCTAGGCCAGGCGCTCACGCTGGGTGTAACGACATGCCTGGCTGCGTCGATCGTCTTCTTTCCAGCTCTGCTGGCTTGGATTTCTCGAGATCGGCCCGTTGCTGAGCAGTCGGCTGAGCAGGATTTGGCTTTGGCAGAATTGACAACAATAACTTCGGCAGCGCGAACAAAGGCAGTTCCTATCGCGCGGCCTGTTAGCGAGCAGTCTGCAACATCTGTAAACAATCTTCCAGACGTGCCGACGACGACGCCACCCGCGAAGCCGCTCGAAGTCGCTCGCGCCATTGAGCCGGCAAATGTGACGGATGAAGAAATTGCGGCGCTGTTGGAGACGGTGTTTACGGCGAGGAGCGAAGTTGCGCTACTCGATGAGGAATTGTTGGCGAGAAGCGATGTGCCCAATGTGTCGATCCCACGCCGGCGCGAGTTGCCGCGTCGAAGCGAGGCGGCCTAACGAAGAACTCGGCCTGATCGATGACACGAACAAACCGCAGTGCTCCAGGAGCAGATTTGCTTCCGGCTAACGGCAGATCACGTAACCATCTGCTCGCTCTCATCAACTGCGGCAACTGTGATTTCACCGGCGTCTTCCAGCCGCCGTACAATATCGACGATCTGCTGCTGGATTTGCTCGACCTCGGAGAGCTTCACGGCGCCTTTGTATTCCATTTCCTCCGCTAACATGGCAGCAGCACGCTGTGACATGTTGCCCATGATTTTTTTCTTGAGCTCGGGACTCGCGCCCTTGAGCGCCATGGCCCACTGGGCCGTCTCGACGTTCTTTAGGACCGTTTGGATATCCTTGTCGCTCAACTTCATCAGATCATCGAACACGAACATCAGCCGGCGGATTTCCTCGACGAGATCCGGATCGTCCTGCGCTAAAGATTCGAGCAAGGTCCGCTCCGTCGCGCGGTCGGACACGTTTAGAATCTCGGCCACGCTATCGACGCCGCCGGCTTTTTCGAACGATTGCTGCATCAAGTTCGACATCCGGCTTTCGAGGCCCCGCTCGACTTCCTGGATGACGTCCGGGCTGGTCTGCCCCATGTAAGCCATGCGGCGAATGACGGCCAATTGCCGCTCGGCCGGCAGTCCTTTGACAATCTCAGCGCCATAGCCCGGCGGCAAATGCGAGAGCACCAGGGCGATCGTTTGTGGATGCTCGTCGATGATAAATGTGAGCAGGTTTTGCGGATCGACCTTTTTCAGAAATCCAAATGGCAAGGCTTCGATCGATTGCCGAACGACATCGATGACTGGCGGCGCCTTGCTACCGAGCGCTTTCTCCGCCAGCACTTTGGCGACATCGAGACCGCCACCCACCAGTCCCAGCGCACCCGGATTGGAATCGGCGAATTCGCGAATGACTTTTTCTTGCTCGTCGTTCGACAGGCGGCCGAGCTTGGCGATTTCGATCGAAACCTGCTCGACTTGCTTCGGCAACAGCTTCGCCATGAGACCAGCCGCCTGGTCCTCCGGCATGCTCATCAGCAAGATCGCGGCTTTACGAATATCAGACATCCGAGTCGCGCCCAAATCCGAAATTCAAAGTACGAAGCACGAGACAAGCTCAAAGCACGAAATTCAAATGTCGAAGGAAATGCGTCTTGTTTGTAGCATTCGTGCTCGGACCATTCGTGCTTGTTTCGAATTTCGTGCTTCGTGCTTCGGACTTTTGAGGACTATAGTCCCTTCGTGTTAATTCCACTCACTCGGCAGAGGAGCATCGTTCGGCTCGGTGCTGGGGACGCCGGTGACCTGCTCCATCAACCACACGTCGAGATCGCGGAACATTTGTGTTGTCAGCTCGTCGCCGCAAGGATACTGCCGCAGCGTCACGGACATGCCGGCGGCGTGAAATAAGGAAAGTTCGTCGCAAACTTGCTCGACGCGGTACGTTTCCGAGTCGCGGCAGTGCATGATCAAGAGCCGCGAGCGGCGGGCAAGCTGCAACCGGGCGAGCGGCGATTGTCCAACGGGAAAGCAGCCTCCTATCGAACCGCCGCCGGCATAGCGGTCGGGCCAGCGCAGAGCCAGACGCAGAGCCATGGTACCGCCGGCGCCCGCTCCCGCAATGAAAATTCGGCTCGGATGCACATGAAATCGTTGTTTCGCCTGGGCAACGGCTTCATCGACGCGTGATTCAGCGGCAAGGATCGCATCAGCCGATTCGGGCCAGGCAAAACCACGCTGGTGGCTGCTCGTTCCGCGGACGGCCACCGATACATAGTTCCGCAGGCTCACTAGCGGCATAATTTTCTTCAACTCGCGCTCGTTGCCACCGGCATCGTGCAGCCAAACGAGCAGTGGATACGCATAATTTCGTTCGTAATGCTGCGGCACGAGCACGCACTGCGGCAACTCACGTCGTGGCCTGGTCCGCATGAGCGGCCGAGCCGGACGGTGAGCGGCGGCAATCGCGTGGTTCGAGACGGATAGGGAGGAAAGTCGATTCATGATGGCTAGGTCGAAATGGGAAACGGGGAAGTTTGGCTCGCTCGCGGCGAACCGGCAGGCTGGCGAACTAAGCGGAAGAGACGCTTCTTCGCCACTGAAACAATGACCATGACGCTGCGGAAAATTTTCCGCGACGGGGCCATCCGTAGATGGCTACAACACCGCGACGAGGAATCGCTGGCGGCCAAGGAAGCAGATCCGTAGAGGAAGGAAAAGGGAAACTTGCGTTGCAGTCGTGGCTTGGCAGCCAGTCGTAGCAAAGCAGTGCGGATCATGTCGCCGTTGCGTCGCGATCAGCTATCGTCGATCGGATCAGCCCATGGAATCAGCACCCACGAGATCGCAACATTGCAGGGCGAGCGAGTTTTTTATCGGAGGCTATGCTGTCTGTCAACGGCAACGACTGAATTCCTACGCTTGCGTGCTAGCATCATGCGTCATCCTTTCGCGACGAGATCGTTCATCGTCTTGACGAGCGACTTCACGGCGCTCACGCTATTGTCGAACCCCGCTTGTTCCTGCGGGTCGAGCTTGAGCTCGATGATGCGTTCAACACCGCCCGCGCCCAAAACGACCGGGACGCCGACATAATATCCGCCGACACCGTATTCCTTATCGCAATAGGCCGCACAGGGAATCAGCCGCTTCTTGTCGCGAACGATGGCTTCGACCATTTGCGCCGTGGCAGCCGCTGGCGCGTAATAGGCGCTTCCCGTTTTCAGAAGTGAGACGATTTCCGCGCCGCCGTTGCGAGCGCGATCGACGATCGCGTTGAGTTTCTCTTCGCTGAGCAAGCGACGAATCGGAATGCCACCGACGCTCGTGCAACTCGGCATTGGCACCATCGTGTCACCGTGGCCGCCCATCAAGAGAGCCGAGACGTCCTCGACGCTGACGCCGAGCTCCATCGCCAAAAACGTGCGATAACGGGCCGTATCGAGCACGCCAGCCTGGCCGAGAACGCGATTGGATGGAAAACCAGTGACTTGCAGTGCCCGCTGCACCATCGCGTCGAGCGGATTGCTGACGACGATCACCACGGCGTTGGGACTCGTCGCTTTGACGTTCTCGGCGACTGAGCCGACGATCTTGGCATTCGTACTTAAAAGGTCGTCGCGGCTCATGCCGGGCTTGCGAGCAATTCCAGCCGTGATGACGACCACATTGCTGTTCGCTGTCGGCCCGTAATCGGTGCAACCGACAATGTTCGAATCAAAACCCATGATCGGCCCGGCCTGCATCAGGTCGAGGCCTTTGCCCTTGGGCATATTCTCCGTCTGCGGAACATCGAGCAGCACAATATCGCCCAGTTCCGCAGCGGCGCACCAGTGCGCGCAGGTGGCGCCGACGTTGCCGGCGCCCACAATCGTAATTTTTGCTCGAGCCATGATTGGTTCCTTAGGTTGTCGTGACCGAATATGAACGACTGAGGCGGTGCGTCAAGTGGTAGGTCGGCCTGGATAGGATCGCGGGGGCTTGGCGTGAATTCAAGATTGCGGATTCGAACAAACCCGCCGCTTCCAACTGCCGCGCTAAAGTTGGAAGTTTTTTCATTACAACGGGCTTTAACGGAAGTTGTAAGTGGTGGTTGGCGGTGAGGTTCGGATTTTGGGTTGAAAGGGCAGTGCGCTAAACTTTAGCGCGAGTTTTAGTGGTTTGGCGCGCCGTAAGTCTAATGATTTCGTGAAGGCCAAAATGGCAGGCGGTTCAGAACATTTGTACATGTGCAAATAGCAGGCCAAATTTGAGATGGAGTGAAGACGAACGGTGACACGCTGTCTCGCCGCTATGCGGCTGCAGGGACTGGTGGCGTCAGCACGATTCGTCGCGCCAGCCGTGGTTCGCTGCGCGACCCACAGCCACACCTGCCGTTATCAATCGGGGCTACTTATTCGTTAGGGCGAATCGGTTTGAGGCTGCCGGGGTGAGTCTGGAATGCAATCTTTGCCCGACACGGAGTGAGAAACTTGCCGCCAGGCCTTTTTTTTGGGCGAGTGCAAAGCCTTCGGTGGGGCCGAGTGCCATGAGGGCGGTGGCCCAGGCGTCGGCGGTTTGTGCGTCGTGCGCGATTACCGACACGGAGAGCAGGTCGTGTTCGACAGGCGTACCGGTTCGCGCGTCGAGAATGTGACCGTAGCGGCGGCCGTGGAATTCGATCGTTTGCCGATAATTGCCTGACGTTGAAATAGCCGCGTCGGTGAGGACAACGGCCGCGTAAAAAGAATTGAGCTCGAGTGGATTCTCGATTCCAATTTTCCATAATCGACCGTCCGGGTTGTGACCGATGGCCCGAAACTCACCGCCGAGTTCAACGAGCGCGTTTTTGATCGCACGGCGCTGGAGCAAATCGAAAACACGATCGATGGCCCAACCTTCCACTAAGGCGTTAAGGTCGAGTTCCATTCCGGCCGTCAATTTTCGGATCGCGCGCGGCTCGTCGCGGACTTCCAAGCGGCGAAAGCCAACTCTTTTTCGCGCCTCGGCAATCGCCGCCGCGTGGGGGGGGACCCAATCATTCGACACTTGCCGCAATCGCCACAGCCGAATGAGCGGCCCGATCGTTGGATCAAACGCGCCGCCGGTTTCGCGCGCGAGGTCAATTGCCTGCTTCGTGACGGCCAACAGATCGCTCGAAACCTCGATCCACTCGCCGCTGGGGGCAGCATTGAAGCGACTGAGCTCGGATCTTGGCCGATAGAGTGAGAAAATCTGCTCGATTCGCTCCAATTCGTCGCCGATTTCTGCTTCGAGGTCAGTGAGGGATGTTTTTTCCGAACGATCGGCGATCGTCAGGGCGTAGGTGGTGCCCATGCACGTTCCGCGAAGGCGCTGGGCCTCGTCGGCGATCGCGTGCGCCGGTGCAAGACAAATGATGAGGATGAACCACGCTGAATGGCCCACGGTTATGACATTCCTGGCAGAGTGGACGATGACCAAAACCAAATTGCCACGGCCAACAGCAAACAGGCGGCGGCGAATAAATCAGCCCGCGTGAGCCGGTCGCTTCGTCGATGCCGCCGCAAGTATTCGAGCACCGCGCCCGTGGGACAGCCATAGTGGCAATACGCCATGGGTACGAACAGCGATGCGACGAGGCCGATAATTGCGATGGCCACTGTCGGCCATGCCGCGGCACGCCAAGAGTACGCATCGAACGGCTCAATGTTGACGAGGCCAAACGGCCAGTTGGCGAGCGTGACGACGACGACCCAGATCAGCAAGGCTGGCCGCAGCAATCGCAGCGTCCGCCCGAGCCACGGCGGTACCCGCTTCATTCGCCACCACCGCGGCAATAGCTGCTGCGCCGCGCCATGCGGACAAAGATGCGAGCAATAGACGTTTTGTCCTTTGGCAATCGGCAACGCGACCGCCGCTGCAGCCAGCGCAACCAGGCCAATTGCGTTTTGCCAGGGCACGCCGCTTTGCCCCCAACCGACGACCATGGCCATTGAGAGCAACTCGCCGCTGGCTAAGCCCAAGTAGCCGATGAGCAGCAGTTGAAAGATGAGTCGCAACCAGGGAACTCCGCGCAGCTTCGTCAGGCCCATGACGACTCCGAACAGAATGATGGCGAATGTTGCCGCCGCGCGCCAGCGTTGCCGCACATTGGCCGCAGCTTCTGTTTTTTGCTGCCGCCGAGCGGTTTCATATTCATCGGTGGCTTTCACAATGCCGCGGGCGACGGCCATGCTGGTCATCGTGGCGCCCGACACTCCTTCGACGCCCGCCTCCTTTAGATCCAGCTTGGCCAGTTGAGGCAAATCGTATCTCTTGAAGAGTGTGCGGAAGTATTCGTCGTCGCGGACATAAGTGACATACGGTTCGTTGTCGAAGCTGGAGCCCACGGCAATACCCACGATCTCGCCGCCGGCGCGAATGCCGATGCGCGTCTCGGTCGGGCCTTGGAAGCCAATGACCTCATCGGCGGCCGGCGACGTCCGCAGAATCAAGCCGAACTCGCGGCCGCGATCGTCGTCTACATGCCACAAATTGACAAAATCGCCATCGACTTTGACAGTTGCCGCCTTGGGAAAAAGCTGACGCGCATCGTCCACCGTCAGCGGCCGCGGGAATTTTTGTGACTGCGCAGCCGCGCCCAGGCGACGCTGGATGCCCTGGGCGATTGCCAGGCTCGTCAGCGTTGCACCGGCAACGCCGTCCACATCCGTCCGCTTGGGTACCTTCTCCCAGGTGAGTCCGCTCCACGATTGCAAAAACTTTCGGTCGCGTTTGATTAGCTCGACATGGTCGCGCGTGTCGCGGCTGGTGATGATCGTCACGCCGACAATTTGCCCAGATGAATCAAAGCCGAGCAAGCAATTCGTTGGCCCGGAGAAGCCGAGATAGCGATCGCTGTCCGGCGAAGTCTGAATCACAAATCCGATGGAAGCGCCAGCTTCATCGAGCACGGTTAGGCCACCGTGCGATTCGGGCTCGCCAAGGCTCTTCGCGGTGGAAAACAATGCCTGCACACGTTGCAGCGGCACGTCCGCCAGCGAGCGCGCCTGGCGGCTGGCGAGCGTGCGGGCATGCTGGAGATAAATGACGCCGAAAATCGCGGCTAAGAGGCCGACGCGAAGTGAGTGAACGGCCCATGTAGCGAGTGGATGAGTGGGCCGAGTTGCTCGCGCGTTCACGTCGCGGCCTTTAAGAGTAACTGATAATGCGAACGTAATGACTGTCGGGGGCACATCACGCGGAGCGTGATGGCTACGGTTTTGCCGGCACGATCTGCACCGCATCGGCATGCACGAAGCCGCCGGCCCCTTCCGTGCGGAGCTCAACAGTTACTTTGTCGCCTTTGGCCACTGAAAACTTGCCGAGCGAGACAAAGCCATCTTTGAGCGGCGGTTTCTGACGCATATCGACGTGAACCGTCTTCGCCTCGCTACCGACATGCAGAATCACTGGCACATTGCTGCCCCGGTTCTCGTGCGGCCCATAGGCGAGGCGGATTTCGATTGGCGTGGTTTCGCCCGATTGCCATTCGAACTTGATTGACGCGCCCGTGTTAGCTGGAGCGTAAATGTATTCATATCCGACATAGCCTTTGAGGCCGCTGCCGGCGGTCCATTGGCCCTCGCGTTTGGCATCGCGATTATCGATCACGACACCGTCGAGCGTGGCCGGATCAAGACC
>DASXLL010000374.1:0-5229 GCA_036496265.1 Pirellulaceae bacterium
AGGACAACGACTTGAGAACCGGCTGAATGCGATCTAGGGGCCGCCGCGCTGGCATATGCTGGCGGACGTGGAATGATTTCCAACTGAACTATCGGCAGCGGAATCAGATGGACGGCTGCGTACTGCGTGGCCGCGTCGCCAACGATGACTTCATATCTCAAGTCGTCATTGAAATGTCCCAATTCGGCCTGATAGACGGCTGTGTCGTGACTGCGCCCTTCGAAGTCGCGAATCGCTCGCTCGACGCGATTTAAGACAGGCTGTAAATCTGTGGTCTGCTTTGCCTCAAGGAGCAATTCAACGGCTTGGGTCGCATCACATTGGATCAGTGCCGCTATCTCGTCCCTGATCCGCGGTGAAATCTCAGCGGGTTGCGAAGGGATTAAATCGGTTAGGCGTGCGGCGGCGTCGCGGAGCCACATTAGTCGCTGCGACGCACCGACCATGGTGAGGGTCAACTGGCTGCGCGCCGCGTTGTTGCCCGTTGGCGCCAGGATTACGATTCCACTAGCCGGCAATTGGCCTGAACATTCCACAAGGAAAGTTAACCGCCGACCCTGGGCCGCTTTGCAATCGGCCACCGCCGTATCTCTGTTCGCTGCCGAAAACACTGGCGCGCGATTGACGAAAATCCGCTCGATATGCGTGCGGGTTGGATACTGTGCTCCGCCGAGGCACATTCGCTGAAAAAACGCCGCCGCATAAGCGGGAAAAGTCGCAGCGGCCATGACCGCAGCAATCAAACAGACCGCGAAGAATAAAAGTCGGCGTGATAGTTGAAACGGAACGGCGCCCTCGAAAACACGGATCGATGGGGTGGCGGCCGAAACATAATCGACCACGGCACTGGCCAACCGCGGCGACTCAAAATCAGATTGTCTCGCCGTGTCGAACTGTAACGCCGCCACCAAATCACTATCGATCTGCTGCCGCCGCTCGACGAAAAGTGCCGTTTCGGTCAACGACTCACGCCGACGGACAAGCGGCAGTGCATAACGCCAAAGCGACCAGCCAACGGCAGCCGTTGCAAAAAGAATGACCGCAAGTCGTTCGAAAATGTCCAACCGGAAGCAAAAATCAATCGCAAACACGACGAAGGCGGCGATGACCAGGCTGCTGCCGATTGTCGCGGCGGCCCCAGCGGCGCGCAGAGCGGTGCGGAGGCGACTGAAGCGCATCAACCGCGATCGCAATAACGACAACCGGCTGGTCATGGCAAATGAATCAACTTTCGGAGCAGCCACTCACTTAGCATCAATATAACTACGACTAGGAACCACGCTGGCGTTGTCCAGAGCGGGATATGCCTGGTTTCACGCTCAACGACTGGCGCGAAAGTTACCTCGTCCGGCAGACGATTGACCGTCGTCAGATCGTAACTTCGCCCACCCGTTGCCTCGGCCAATTCCTGCTGCAATTTCTCATTACGTGTTGCTTCCCGCCGCTCCGCCGAAAGCCCTGTCACTTCGAACCGCTGCTCATCGACCTTGCCGGTGATCGGATCGGTCACTCGCAAACCGTAATTGCCCGCTGTATAGACGTTAAACCGCGTCTCAAACAGACCCTTTCGAAGCATGGGCACGGAAATTTTTTGCACTTGCTCGCCGGTGGCCGACGGAACCGCCAGCTCCGCGATCAATCCGCGATCCTTGAGCTTCTCGTCGCTCAGCGGCTCATAATTCTCATCGTAGGCTTCGATCGCCAGTGTTACCTTGTCTTCGACTCGATATTGTTCCTGATCGAGGCGGACGACGAACCGCTTGTCGAAGCCCAAAGCGTGGCTCATCCCGAGGCGATAGATGAGCTGCGACCAGAACTGACGATAGTATTTCTCGCCGTATTGCCGCCGCAGCCGCCACATCTCATTGAATCCAATCCAGACAACCTCGCCGGCGCCCCCTTTGCCATACGGCCGAATCGCAATTAGCGGCTGTGGCGTTTTTCCGTCCGCGCACTTCTCCGTGGGATGTTCGAGCAGCACCTCCGCTTGCGGATGAGGCCGCGCCACCGGCTGATACCAAGGCAGCTTGCCGATGTTAGCCCAAGCGGCGACGTTTTCGGAACTATCAGCACCAAGTCGCATGAATGAGTAACGCTGCGCATGCGGCGTTAGCCGCGGCTTGAACTCGGGATATTCCGGCGCGGCATGGAGCTCGGCGTTTGGGTCGATGATGACCGGCAGCATGTCGGCCAGCGGCGACTGATAGAGCTCGCGTGGGCCGAACCGCGGACCGGCGATTACGACCAGGCCGCCCCCCAGTTCACTGACATATTGCTGCGTTAATTCAAAAAAGCGGTCGCTTAACGACACCCGAGGCATATCGTCAAGAAACAGCACGTCCGTGGCAAAAAAGTCGCTGCGTTTGGGTGTCAACGTGGGCAAGAACAACGAATTTGCCTCGCGCACGCGCGGATCGGACGAGCTAAGAAATGTGCGGAAGCCGGATAAGCCGACGAGCTTATCGCGATGAAACACTTCTTTGACGAATCGCCATTCCCATGTCGGTTCGTAAGCCACGTACATGAGGCGTAGATAATCGTCGATGACGGTGACTTGCCGCGCTGCCTGGTTGTTTTGGAGCGATTTTTCGCCCGCCACGCTTTCCGCGCTCGCCACCATCTCAAACCGGCCAGCGTGCTGGGGAGTGAAGGAAAACTCGATGGGCGGAATCGTCTCAGCCAGCGGCACCGTTTTTTCGCCGATGAGATTCGACTCGGAGGCCGCCGTGAACCCGCCTAGCTCTTTGGCCACGACACGTACCGTTGCAGCTTGACCTTCGAGCCCGTTCTGCCGTGCGCGTACTAGCATCGCGCTGCGCTCCCCTTTTTTCATTTTCGACTCGACTTCGAGATCGACAGCCAGATCGATCGCCTCCGTCGCGCCGACACCCACGGCGTAAAGCGGCACGCCCAGCCGCCCAGCCGGCGATTGACTCCCTTCAGTTGGCGCCGGGCCCGAGTTGTTTGCGAAATCGCTCAGCAAGACGACAGCCGCCAGCCGCCGCGAGCGATATTGCTGGTCGATCTCGTTAAGCACCGAGCCGATCGCCGTCACCTGGCCTTTCGCCTCAAGTTTTCCAACAGCATTGGCAATCGTTGGTCCAGAACGCGCCGTCGAGGAGCCGGAGATCCGCCGTAACTGGCTGGTCGTGTTGCCGTCAAATACAAACGTCTCGACGTCGGCCTGATGCTCCTTCGCCAGCCGCGACAGCAGGTTATCGCGACTTTGCGAGAGCATCGCTTGCACGTACTGCAGACGCGACGGAATTTCGTTCGTGCTCGTTCGCTCCCGCGAAACCGCTCGGTCAATCGCGTCTCGCTCTCCAGGTGGATATTCGTCGTCGATGGCCATGCTCTCGGTGCCATCGACGATGATATATATGAGCGGCCGCAAGCGATTCGCAATTTCAAGCTGCAGCACCGGCTCGGCCAACGTGAGAAAAAGCAGCGACAACAAGGCCCCGCGAATGACAGCTAGTGATAGGCGGATGACTCGATTGCCCGCTTGTTGCCTCAAGTAGAACACTAGAGCAACAGCCGCGAGCGCGACAATTGCCGCGAACACCCAAAATGGCGCGTCTTGAGCCCACGTCGCCGCCGGCGCGACGCCGAGTGAGTCGATCGACTCCAATTCGTCGATTCCCAGAAGCCAGCCCAGCGTTCTCATGGCACCGCCTGCTTAACCGCTAGTTGGGATCTGGGAACTTCGGGCCGTGACGACTGCATTTCGCCGTCATTAAAAGCGGTCACGCTGCTCAAGTTCGGCGCCGCGATCACCGCCATCTCCGCTCCGAGCAGCAACAACACAATCAGCGCCAGCCACCACCACATGTTCTGCCCGCTTTGCCCGCCGCCGGCCGCTGCAAGCTCTTCACCTGGATCAAGCCAGCGAAAAGTCCTGCTCGATACGCGCTTCTCGAATGCGCTGCGCGTCAGCGGCGTCAAATCCGACTCATCTGGCTCGCCATTAACGGCGATCGGCACGTCCCATATCACAGCGTCCGATGAAGCGACTCCCGCGACACCGAGCCGCTTGCCGGTGACGCGATAAATCCCTCGCGCTAGCAGCCCGCTCACCGTGACGCCGCGTCGCTCCGCGCTAATGAACGTAACATCCAACGGTTCATCCACAGTTGCGCCCGGACGTTGCAATGACACGGTTAAATGCTGCTCGGCTATTGGCAGCGGCAACGTAAATCGCTCGATCGGCGGTGTTTGGTAATTCGGCAGCGTATTCTCGATCATGGTTCGCATCAGCCGATCAAATAGCAGCACCGCATTCGTTTTTGGCAGCGTATTCCACGGCGACAAAACGCCGGTCGAACAGAACACAACTTGTCCGCGGCCGATTTGCCGCGACACGAGAAACGCTGGCTTGCCGGGCAGGTCATAACGGGCGAGCACGCGCGGCAAACGATTCTTCAGATTTTCTTGGGCGATTCCGAAGCCTGAGTTCGAGACAAAAGTGTCGTGGAATTCAACAGCATCATCAGCCCATAGCAGCCACGGTGGCTTTTCATCCCCTGGCTCGCGATTCTGCTCCTGCTCTATTCGCAGCAATTCCGCGGTCTCCACCGCCGCCAACGCTTCGGCCGACTCATCCACCTCCACCGCCTTGAAAAAGAACGGTTCGCTGTACAACGATTCGAGATCGCTTTGCGGCACGCCGGCAAGATGGAAAATCCCTTCGTCCTCCATGCTCGACACGGACAATTGAAAAGGCACCAGCCGCTCCGGTGCTTCTTCCGGCGTAACGCCGATCAAGGTGTTTTTCAGCCGCAGCGGAAGCAGATCTTCGCCATCGAGCCATGCCGCCGCACTCCAGGCATTTGGATCGAAATCATTTCCAGCCGCCACCACAACCTGGCCACCTTGTTTCACATAGTCGGCCAAGACCGCTGTCATTGCGCCGGGCTCAGTCACACCTGCGACCACAACGAGCCTGGCGTCCGCCAAAACATCCCGGTTGACTGCATCCGGAGTTAAATGGCGAACTTTGATGAGCTGTTGCGGAGCATCGCTGCGCGTTTGTCGCGGCGCGAGCAGCTTTCTCAGATGCCGCGTCTCTCCGAGGCGATTGCGGACGACATCTTCGTCTTCATCCGCCACTTCATCAATAAAGACGACTGGAAGCGCCGCGACGATGGGCACGCTCAGCGATCGCTCATCGTCAGCCGGCAGCCGATCGGCGGTGATTTTGGCCGTCAGCGGCAAAAATGCGACTTGCCC
>DASXLL010000375.1:0-36025 GCA_036496265.1 Pirellulaceae bacterium
CGGCGTCGTCAAAGCTGCCGCTCAGCGTGGTCGCGTCTCCCTCCACAATCGGCGAAGTGGCCGCTAGATTGTCCACCGAAAAACTAGCCACCGGAGGCCGGCTGAGCACATATTCGCCGCTGGTGCCGCTTTCTGCCGTCACCCGCACGCGGTAACCGCCCGCGCTGAGCGTTTGATATTGAACGCTTTCGTTGCGTCCATCAGGCAGCACTGCTCCGGAGGCCACCAGGGCATCGGAAGGGTCATAAAGCTCGATATGCGGGTTGAGCGTGTTGACGAACTGATAGCCGCCGTCGCCGGGCGTGGCAGTCTGGAAACTAAGGAAAGCGCCGGCAGCCGGGACGTTGATCGAATACCAGTCCTCTTGCGGCGTCGGGGTCGTAACGCTGACTGCGCCCAGCACCGTCGCCGTTTCATTGAACGATTGCGCCGTCGCGAAGGTGTCGTTTGCTTCGCTGTCGAACGTAGCGTTTCGCATCGCCAGCACGCTATAAACCGAGCCCGCGGCGCCGGTCACGGCCAGGTAATAACTCCCGCTGACGGGGACGACGAAGCTCGGCAGCGCCTTATCGACGTTCGTAGGCCCCGTGGCGCCGCTGCCCAACACAGCGCCGCTGCTATCCAACAGTTGAAAGCTCGCAGCGCTGCCCGTGATCGCTTTCACAGCGGCCGAAAATGAATCTCCGGCCGCGAGCGTGAGCTGATACGTGTCCTGCGGATCGGGCAACTGGATCTGAATACTGTCGTAAGCGCGACCGTCCGTCGTATATGTGTAATTATCGTACTGCTGGAACTTGATTTGAAAATTCGCGCCGAGCTTCATCCCAGCCGCCGCCGCCGCCGCGGCCAGATCGGTCGTCGCGGTCGTCCAGGATGTATTCGTCGGGGCGTTGAGAATCGTGTGCCAGTGCGTGCCGTCGTCGCTGATCGCCACGCCGTCGCCGTTGGCATGCCCCTGAAAATCGGCCGGCAGCGCATCGGCTTCGTCGGTCGATTGAAAGTGCATAAAGCTCAACGTGGCTTGTGTCACGCCAGTCAGATTGACGTGATAGACCGCCTCGTTGAGGGCATAGTTGTTGTCCGTATTCGAATCCATGAGCAGCGCGAACTTGCTCGCATTTCCGCTGCCTCCGGGCGCGATGACGCGGATGCGGCCGAAGCTGTTCGACGAGTAAGTCGTGAATGACGCCGGCAAAACTCCGCCTTCGAAATCTTCTCCACCTGCCGCCGGCCCGGCGCCGATCGATCCCACCACGGCCAGCCGCGTGGAATTCGCGCTCAGAGCGACCGCGCTGGCATCGATATTCTGTGCCGTCGCCAACGTATCGTTGGTCGCGCCGCCGTTGCTCTCGGCTTCGAGTGCCGCGTTCAGCGTCACGGTCATCTTGTAGCTGCCCGTCGTGTTGTTCGCGCCGCTGACAGTGATCTTGTAGGTTCCACCGCTCGTAGCGGGAACCGCTTGGAGGATCGTGCCCACTGATGTTGCTGAGCTTCCAGAAGCGAGCAAAATGCCCGCCGGATCGCGCAGCTCCACCGCGGGAGCCAATCCGCCCGATTGCGGCGAAACCAGCACGCTGATCGTCTGGCCCGCATTCACACTTAGCAAGAACGAATCGCTGTCGGCGGCCGGAGCAATGACGCCCGTCGTCGTGCCGTCGTAAATCAACGACCCCGGCGGTTGCTTGGCCGCCAGCGGCGTCGGAAACGCGACCGTCGCCGCGTCGAGATTGAAAGTCACCACAAAATTGCCGCCCGCAGTCCCATTGCCCGACGGCAAAGTGCCGCTGAATTCACCGTCCAGAGCATTTCCGCCCGCATCGGTGAAGTTCGTCCCGTTCGTTGCACCGGCGACGAGCGTCAGCGTATAAGAATCTTCCGGCAGATTGCTGTAATTGAGCGTGAGCACCGTGCCGGCCGCATTGAACGATGAGCTGGTAACCGCGTAGGTAGTGCTCAGCGTGTTCGAAACCAGACTGAAGTCGTCGCTCGACAGATTGCTGGCCTTCATCGCTTCGCTAAACGTAACCTGATAACTTAGCGCCCCCGGCGACGCGGTTCCGCCGGGAGCAGGCGAAGTCGCAATCACGGTTGGCGATAGCACATCCAACGTGATCGTGCCACTGAACGTTGCCAGAGCGGTGCCCGCCAGATCTTGAAGAGTTCCCGCCGGCAGGCTGAACGTGTGCGTTCCTTGCCCCAAGGCGGGCAGCCCGAAACTGACCGTATCGCCATCCACGAACGTCACGGCTGTGGCCGATGGCACGCCATCGATCAACAAATCGGCTAACAGAACGCTCGTTGCCAGGTAAGCGCGATTGAAATTGACGATAAAACTGGTCGGCGGCGTATTCGACGAGGTGCCGCTAGCCGGCGTCGTCGTGCTCACTTGAAAGGGCGATGTGGCCGGCGCACTTCCGTCAATCCGGACGCTATATTCCCCGCTCGTGGCGCCCTCCGACGTTACCCGCAGGCGGTAACTCCCCGCCACCAACGGCTGATACTGAATCGACTCATTTCGGCCGTCGGCCAGTGGCGTTCCCGTGGCGACCTTGACATTCGCCGGATTGTAAAGCTCCAGGTGGGCGTTCAGCGTGTTCGCGAACTGATTGGGCCCGTCGCTGGGCGTTGCGGTGCTGATGTTGAGCATGCCGCCAGCGCCGTCGGCTCCAATCAGATACCAATCTTCGTTGCCGGATGCGAGATATCCCAGCACCGACGGAGACGCGCCAAGCGATTGGGCCGCGACTGACGTGTCGTTGGCTTCTAAGTCAAAGATCGCGTTTCGCGTGGCCACCAGGCTATACGATGTTCCCGTCGCGCCGCTGACCGTCAGATAGTAGCTTCCGCTCGTTGGAGCGACGAAATTGCTCAGCGCCACATTGACATTCGTTGGCCCGGACAAGGAACTGCTCAACAGAGCGCCACCGGCACTTAAGAGTTGCACGCTCGGGCTGCCGCCCGCCAGCGATTTGGCGACGACGCTCAACTGGTCGCCGGCCGCGAGTGTGAGTTGATAGATGTCCTGCGGATCGGGCAACTGAATTTGAATGTTGTCGTAAGCGCGGCCGTCGGTCGGATACGTGAAATTATCGTACTGCTGAAACTTGATTTGAAAATTCGTGCCGAGCTTCATGCCGGCTGCCGCCGCGGCCGCCGCCAGATCAACCGTCGCCGTCGTCCAGGACGTATTGGTCGGGGCATTGAGAATCGTGTGCCAGTGCGTGCCGTCGTCGCTGATGGCCACGCCGTCGCCGTTGGCGTGCCCCTGAAAATCAGCTGGCAGCGCATCGGCTTCGTCGGTCGATTGGTAGTGACTAAAGCTCAACGTGGCCTGGGTCATGCCGACCAGATTGACGTGATAGACCGCCTCGTTGAGGGCATAGTTGTTGTCCGTATTCGAATCCATCAGCAGCGCGAACTTGCTCGTGTTCCCGGTTCCACCCGGCGCAGTAATGAGAATGCGGCCGAAGCTGTTCGACGAGTAGGTCGTGAATGACGCCGGCAAAACTCCGGCCTCGAAATCTTCTCCTCCCGCCGACGGCCCCGCGCCGATCGATCCCAAGACGGCCAGCCGCGCGGAATTCGCGCCCAGCGCGACCGCGCTGGCATCGATATTCTGCGCCGTGGCCAGCGTATCGTTCGTCGCGCCGCCATTGCTCTCGGCTTCCAGTGCCGCGTTCAGCGTCACGGCTACCTTGTAGCTCCCCGTCGTGTTGTTCGCGCCGGTAACGATGATTTTGTAAGTCCCGCCACCAACGGCCGCCATCGTTTGCAGGACTACCGGCGCGGGTGACGCTGAGCTGTTCGATCCGAGCAAAACTCCCGCCGGATCGCGGAGTTCCACCGCCGGAACCAAGCCGCCAGACTGCGGCAAGACCAGCACGCTGATCGTCTGACCCGAATCGATGCTCAACGAAAACGAGTCGCTATCGCCGGCGGGAGAGATGCTGGCCACCGCCGAACCATCATAAATCAGCGATCCGAGCGGCTGCTTGGCTGTGAGCGTCGGGAAAGCGACCGTCGCAGCATCCGCGTTGAACGTAACAATAAAATTTCCGCCCGCACTTCCGTTGCCGGAAGGGAAAGTGCCGCCGAATTCACCATCCAGCGCCAGACCTGCCAGATCCGTGAAGTTCGCTCCGCTGGTTGAACCGGCCACAAGGGTCAACGTGTACGCATCTTCTGGAAGATTGGCATAGTTGAGCATGAGCACCGTGCCGCCCGAATCGAACGAAAAGTTGCTGGCCAGGTAGGTGACATTCAGGTTGTTGCCTTTGAGCGTGAAATCGTCACTGGAAAGGTTGGCGACTTTCATCGGCTCGCTAAAGGTGACCTGATAACTCACAGCGCCCGCTGAGACAGTGCCGCCCGGAGCGATCGATGTCGCATTCACCTTGGGCGCCACGGTGTCAATCGCGAACGTTCCGCTAAACGCCGAGAGCGCCGTGCCCGATAGATCTTGAATCGCTCCCGCCGCCAGGCTCACCGTGTGCGTCCCTTGCGTGACCGCCGGCAGTGCAAAGCTGACTGTGTCGCCATCGACGAATGTCGCGGCAGTGGCGATCGGCGTTCCATCGATCAATAAATCCCCCGCCTGAACGCTCGTCGTCAGATAGGCTCGATTGAAATCGACCGTAACACTCGTCGGCGCAATCGTGAGCTTTGCTCCATTGGCCGGCGTGGTTGTTGAAACTTGAAAGGGCAACAAATTCGGCGAGCTGCCGTCGATCCGTACGGCATATTCACCGCTCGTGCTTCCCTCCGTTGTGACGCGCAGGCGATAATTACCGGCAATCAACGGCTGATACTGAATCGTCTCGTTGCGGCCATCGGCAAGCGGCGTTCCCGTTGCAATCTTGACGTTGTTCGGATCGTAGAGCTCAACGTGCGGATTGAGCGTATTCGCAAATTGATTGGGGCCGTCGCTGGGCGTCGCCGTGCTAATTCCTAGCATTCCGCCCAAGCCATTAGCCGGCACGAGGTACCAATCTTCTGTTGCTCCAGTGCCCCCATAACCCAGCACCGATTGATTGCCGCCGATCCACTGAGCGGCGGCAAACGAATCGTTTGCTTCGGTGTCAAACGCCGCATTTTTCGTCACCACGACGGTGTAAACGGTATTCACGATGGCCGTGACGCGCAGGTAATAAGTATCGGTTGTCGGCGCCGTGAAATTGCTGATTGCCTTGTTGACGCCGACGGAGTCGATGACGCCCGTGGCCAAAAGCGTGTTTGCCGCATCACGCAATTCAATATTGAATGTGCCGCCGCCCACGAAGTTGAACACAAAACTAGCGCGGTCGCCGGCCGTCAGCGGAACTGCATAGTAGTCGTCGTTTCCGGTTTGAACGCCGCTGGTTCCCAGCACCGCGCCCCGCGTTACCGTCGCGGGCAAACCCGGCAGATTGATGAACGAGCTGGCAATGTTTTGAGCAGTTGCCAGCGAGTCATTGCTCCCTCCCCCGCTCGATTCCAATTCCAGCGCCGCATTCAAGACGGCAAAAACCGTGTAAGCTCCCCGCGAACCATTGGCGCTGCTCACATTGATCGTGTAAGTGCCGGCGGTGACGACCGGAATCGTCTGCAACAAAATCGTGGCCCCGGCTGTCGCGGTCGAGGTGCTGCCGAGCAGCACATTGTTCGGATCGCGCAGTTCGATCGACCCCTGCACGGCGTTGCTATCCAAATTCCCTAAAGCCGATAACTGGATGGTGATGGTTTGCCCCGCATCGAGAGACACCATGAAGCTGTCTGTGTCGCCGCTGTGGCCAATCGCGGCGCTGACTGAAGCGGTGTAGATCAACGATCCAAACGGTCCTTTGCTCCCCGTCGCCGGAAAGGCAATGGCGCCGGCAGCATCGACATCAAAGCCAATCACAAAATTCCCGCCTGAAAAACCATCGCCCGAAGGCAATGTCCCGTTAAACTCGCCGTCCAGCGCGTTGCCAACGGGGTCGGTGAAGTTTGTTCCACCGGTCAAGCCGCTCACCAGCGTCAGCGAGTAATAGTCCTCCGGCACATTGGTAAAATTCAACGTCAGCACCGTGCCGCTGGCGTCGAACGAGTAGCTGCTCGGCGTGTAAACCGTGTTCAGGGAAGTACCCTTGAGCGAAAAATCGTCCGCCGACAGATTCGCGGTCTGCATCGCCTTGCTAAACGTAATCTGGTAAGCCAGCGCGCCCGGCGCAACGGTTCCTCCCGCCGCCACCGAAGTCGCGATCACCCTCGGCGCCGACGTATCAACCGTCAGCGTGCCGCTAAATTCGACCAGTGGCGTTCCCTGAACGTCCTGCACGCTCCCGGCTGACAGCGCAAAGACATGTTGGCCTGTCGCGAGCGAAGGCAGCGAAAAGCGCACCGAATCGCCATCGACGATCGTCACGCCGGTCGCCATCGGCAATCCGTCGATCAGCAAATCGCTGGCTTGAACGCTCGACGCCAGCAGCGAATCGTTGAAATCCACGCTCATGCTTGCGGGAGCAGTGCCCACGGACGCTCCGCTCGCCGGATTCGTCGCCGCTACTTGAAACAGCGGCAATAACACCGCATTGCCGCTCACCCTTAGCACGTATTCGCCGCTCGTTGCCGCGACCAGTGCCGTCGGTGCTACTTCCACGTAGAACGAAGCCGCCGCGCCGCTGTTGGTATAGCTCGCAACCGCATTGCGACCGTCTGCCGCGCCATTTTCATCCGTCGCCACCGCCGCTCCGGACGAATCGAGAATCCGCAGCCGTGGATCGAGTGAATTGACGAACTGGCCACTGCCATCCGCCGGCGTGAAAGTCTGCGCGCTGACAGTGCCGCCGGTCGGCAGATTGATCCGATAGACATCAGCCGAATCGCCGCTCGCGCCAACATGCCCGACAGCGTACTGCCACAAGCCAGTTAGTCCGCTAAAGATATCCTGGGCCTGGGTCGTCGTATTATTGGCCTCGATATTGAACTCGGCGTCTTTGGTCACAACCAGGTCATAAGCAACCGCGCCCGTTCCAGTCACGCGCACGTAATAGGTTCCTGCCGCGGCCAGCAGCAGATCGTTGATCGCCGCATCGACGTTCGTCTTGCTGCCGCCGATGGCCAACGCTTGGCCGGAAGCGTCTTCGACAAATATCTGCGCGCCGCTGCCGCTTAGGTTCTTCAGCTCAAGCGACGCGGTGTCGTTGGCCGCGGCCGTGAACGAGTAATAGTCCGTCCATTTGGTCGGCGAGGATAGCTGCACATCATCGACATACCATCCTTCAAAGGCATTACCGATGCTGTCGATCGTGTCGAAATTGAACCGCAGCAGGATCGTCTGCCCCGCATAGGCCGAAAGATCGAACGACGCGGCTTTCCACGTGCTGGTCGCCGGCAATTGCGTCGTGCTGGTGCTGCTGGCGATCGTCGTGAAGCTCGATCCACCGTTGCTGCTCACCATCACGCTGGCCACGTCCCACGAAGGGCTCTCGTTGAGCAGCACGTAACTGAACGACAACGTCACGGAGGTCGCCGCCGCCAGCGTGATTTGCGATGACGTGATGTTCCCGGCATTGGCCTGCCCCGGCGTGTCGTAATTTCCCGTGGTCTCGTTTCCGTAGTAAAAACTCGTCGTTGACGAATGGCCGGCTTCGCTGCCCCGCCGCGTCGAAAGATGCCACCAGCCGGCCGCATTGCCCGGCACGGAATTGTTGTTGATCACATAGCCGCCGGTCCCATTTTCGAAATTCGCAAGCGAAAATGCCCCAGCCGCTCCGCCATCGCCGCCAACCACCGCGCCTCGTTGCCCCGCTCCTGAAACCGTTGCCAGCGCCACGAACGAACTGTCGATGTTTTGCGCCGTCGCCTGAGTATCGTTGGGCGGTGTCGCCTGCACTTCCAATTCTTCCGCAGCGTTCAGCGTGACTTTGAGCAGATAGCCGCCACTCGTTCCGCTAGCGCCACTGACATTGACCGTATACAAGCCGCCCGCTGAGATCGGCGTCGTCTCAATCACGGCCCTCTTTCCACCGGCGGACGCTGTCACCGTTGTGATCAAAGCACCCGTCGAATCCCGCAACTCCACTGCCGGCTGCAATGTATTGACGGTCGGCGTAACCACGATCGACAAAGTCTGCTCCGCATCGAGTTGCAGAGTAAACCCGTCGGTATCGCCCGCCGGCCCGATCGTCCCTGTCGTCGAACGATCGTAAATCAGCGAGCCCAGCGGCAGTTCCGCCGAGAGCGGAGTCGGAAACGCCACCACACCGTTATCGACTGAGTACGTAAAGCTGAATGGGGACGAGTTCGGATTGCCGAAAGAATCGCTTATCGCGCCAGCCGCGATCGTCGCCGTCAATGTCCCTTCCAAAGCAATTCCGCTCAGCGTGAACCGCGCGGTCGTATTGTTATTGACGACCGTGACGCCGCTCACGGCCGCGCCGCTAATGCCCGCCAGCGCCAGATCGCCCGCCTGCACTGAAGCCGGATCAACCGCTTCATTGAAATTGACGTCGTACGTCAGCGGGCCCGGCAAGGCGAATCCCCCGCCCGCCGGCGGCAACGTGGCAACGACTTGCAGGGGAACCGCGTCGTAACGAAGCGTTCCGTTGAAATCGACGATCGTTTGCGCCGGATTTCCCTCGCGGACGATCGACCCCGCCGCGATGTGCATCGTGTGCTGCCCTTGCACAGCCACCGGCGTTGTGGCGTACGTGAAGGTCGCCGTGGTATGACTCGCATCGAGAGCGACGTTGCCCGCCGCAATTCCATCGACCGTAAAATCGCTCGCATCGACGCTCGTCGGATCGACCGCCGCAGAAAAGCTGATCGCAAAGCTCGTCGGCGGAATCGCCACCGTCGAACCGGCAGCGGGCGCGCTGGCGCTGACGATCAGGCCCAAATGCTGCAGCGTTCCCAGCGCATTCAATCGGCCCCCCGTGGCCACCGGCGTCGGACCGCCCACGCGAAACGCATTATTCGGATCGACACCCGCCAAGATCGCATTGCGAATCTGCTGATACGTCGCATTCGGCGCAACACTCCACGCCAAAGCCGCGACTCCCGCCACGTGCGGTGTCGCCATCGAAGTGCCGCTATACACGCTATACGTGTTGTTCGGCGTCGTGCTGAGCACATCCACGCCCGGCGCCGTCAAATCGACCGTTGTCGCGCCATAATTTGAAAACGACGCCTTCGCATCATTCCGATCGCTCGCCGCCACCGAAATGATGTTGTCTAGGGGATAGCCCGATGGGTAATTCGGCGTGGTATCGGTGTTGAAGTTTGAGTTCCCCGCCGCCGCGATAAATAGCATGCCTTGCTGCTGCGTCGCCGCGATTGCATCCTGCAAAGCCTGCGAAAACCCGCCGCCGCCCCAGCTGTTCGACGTCAACTTGATGTTCACGCCCCGCGAATGCATCAGCGCGGCATAGTTGATCGCCGCGATCGCGGCTGAGTCCGTGCCACTGCCCGAGGAATCCAGGAACTTGATCGCCATAATCTGGACATTCCAATTGACTCCCGCGACGCCGACGCCATTGTTGCCAATCGCCCCGATCGTTCCCGATACGTGCGTTCCATGGCCCAGATCGTCCATCGGGTTGCCGTTATTTGCCACAAAGTTGTAGCCGTGAACGTCATCGATGAAGCCGTCGCCGTCGTCGTCAATTCCATTGCCGGGAATTTCCCCTGGATTTGTCCAGATGTTGGCCGCCAGGTCCGGATGCGTGTAATCGACGCCTGAGTCGATCACGCCGACGACGATCGTGCTGCTGCCCGTCGAAATATTCCAGGCCTCGGCCGCGTCGATATCGTCGTCAGCCGTCCCGCTCGATTGGCCCGTATTGTTCAGGCCCCACAATTGTCCGAATTGCGTATCGTTGGGAATCGCATCGGTGTGAATTCGATAATTCGGCTCGGCATACAGCACATCCGGGCGAGCCCGATACGTCGCCAGTGCGTCGTCAACGCTCACTCCACTTGCTAAATGCAACTCGGTTAAGCCGGTGACGAGCGGCAGCGACTCGCTTGTGGTGGCCAGCGGCATCCCGTCCGCTGCTGCCGCAGCCAAGTCCGTGCGGAATCGCACTAAGATGTCCGACGGCTCATAATCAGCAACCGCGTTGCTCGAAGTTGTCGCGAGCGCGGCCGCACTCACGCCGGGCGCGGCGTTAGCCTGCACCTCCGCGGCACCCCCAACGTCAGCAATTGAATCGAGATGGCTGGCCAAAACGGCCAACAATCGTCGAGGTTCGAATTTTTCGAGAAATAACTGTCGATGTCGTAGCGCGCACGTTCTGCGCCTTGCCCTCCGCAAGTGGTTCCCCATGATTTGATGCCTCTCCGCTGTCAGGAAGTGCCGTGCCTCGAGCGGCCCACGCGGACGAGCTCAAATAAAATGGTGCGACTCTGCAAATAAAAAAATGACGAACGATCAGAACGATCGACCAGCGAAAAGCAGGAGCCGCACGGGAATAAAAACAGGACCGGCTCTCCCGACAGCCGGATTTTATAAACCTGTCGATTTCGAATTACAAGACAAATTTTCCACGAAGAATAGAAATCAATGCTTAGCAGGCAACTGCAGTTTCACGGGGCGAGCGTCACGATGAGAGGTGCCGATATGGCCGGCAGACGCGAGGGGGTCGGGAGTCGATTGCGTTAGATCTATTCCAGGGTGGATAGTCGTTGCTGCAATCGACTCCCGACCACTCCCGACCCCATGATCGCCGGCGGGAGCCTCGCCTTCCCGGGCTGAGAGCTAGCAAAACGCGGATTGACACCGCTGGGCTAGGTCAGGTACATACCCGCCGCTTCACAGCATGCGCCTGTCGCAGCCGTGCGCGCGAATGTCTCGCGCCGTGGCTGCGCGCACAAGCAGCGTGAGATCAGGGACGATTCGCGTGAGCAAGGTGAACTCAGCCAGCGAGAAACCAGCCAGTGGCCATCCTGCGGCCGCCGATGCGCCTGCCGCGCCGACGGGTTTTCTGGCGCGATTATTTCCGACCGCGCGCCGCAAGCTGATCGTTTTTGGCGGTCTCGCCGCGGCCATCATCGGCACGGTCGCCGCGGTGACTTTAATCTTTCGGCCGTCGGGCCAAGCAACGCCCGCACAAAAGCTCGCCCAAGCCTTCGCCGATTTGGAAAAAGGGAAGCGCGTCACCGCCCGACAACTGGCCGCCCAAGTCTTGGCCGAAAGTGAGAACAATTACACGGAGCACGGCGGCGCGTATTTCATTCTCGGCGCAGTAACGCTGCAAGACGCCAGCGAGCAAGCAAATGCCGAAAAGCGGCAGATGCTCAATGGTGTGGCCTCGCGGTATTTGGAAGAAGCCTACAGCCGGAGCGTACCTGAGGCGGAGCGGCACGAGCTGCTATTGATGCTGGGCCGCGCGCTGCACGACGCAAAGCGCTTCTCTCGTGGCGTCTCGATTCTGCGCGATGCGCTACAAGAATGTCCGGAAGAAGCGATCTCGATTCACGCGTTGCTAGCCGACTGCTACCTGGGATTGGAGCCGCCGAATCTGGCCCAAGCGTTGGAACACAACCGTCAGTATCTGGCCACGGCGGGTCTTTCCGAGCAAGAGCAAGATGCCGGCCGGCTGTTGTCGGCCCGCATCCTCTTGGCACAGAACGATCTGGCAGGAGCCGAAGTGACGATTCGCTCGATCTCCGAGCAATCACCGTTGTATCCCGAAGCAGTCGTTCTGCAGGGTCAGGTCTTGCTGGCCGCGATGGCCTTGCCGCAGGGCGCGCCGGAAGGCATAACCGCCGCCGCGGCGTTGCAAGACGAGCTCCGCAAGTTGCTCGCGCGCGAGAACTTGCCGCCAAACACCGCGGCCCCAGTACAGCTCTTGATCGGCCGACTTTTGGAAGAAGAAGGCGATATCCGCGCAGCATCCACCCAATACGAAACCATCCGCCGCAACTTTTTCGGGCAACCCGAAGCCTTCGCGGCCACAATTTTTCAGGCTGATCTGATCCGCGCGGACAATCCGCACGACGCCGTGGCGCTATACAAGCGTGTTCTTTCGCAGCTCGCGAGCGCCGATCAACCCTACAACAACGCCTGGCTGCCAACGGAAGAGTTTCGCAGCCGTCTCAGCTCGGCGATCGACGATTTGGCCGCTCGCGGCTTTTTTGCCGAAGCGCTCGATTTGGCCGAATCCCTCCTGGCGCCTCTGCCGCCGCTAGTCAGCGTCGAACGCCAGGCCAACATCCACCGGGCGTGGGCACGGCATCTGGAAGACCGCGCTAATAAAGAAATCCTGCCGCACAGTCCAGTAACACGAGCCGAGGCCCGCCAGCACTGGCGTCAATCCGGGGCTTTATGGCACAAATTGGCTACGCTCGACACCGCCTCGCGGCAGTATGTCGATCACCTGGCCAAGGCGGCCGAGGATTTTCGCCGTGGCCAAGGCTATGGGCAAGCCGCCGTCGTGTATCGCGAGCTGCTCGATCAGGAGTCGCAAGATGGCGAGCCCGAAGCGCTCGTGGGGCTCGGCGAATCGTTGCTCGCGCTCGGCAAAACCGACGAAGCGCTGGCCGAGCTGGCGACCTGCCGCGACTCGTACCCGCGGCACCCGGTGGCATATCGCGCGCGGCTGCTGGCCGGAATGGCTTTGATCGAAAAAGGTCAGCTCGCCACCGCCCAGGAGCTGTTGACCGACAATCTCTACGGTTATTCGCTGGCGCCGCAAAGCGTGGATTGGCGCGACTCGCTGTTCGCCCTGGGCGGACTTGTCTATCGGCAGGCCATCGAGCTGGAAAGCAAAAGCCGCGTGACTGGCGTCGATCGCCTGAGCGGCGAAGGCCGGCGGGAAGGACTCGCATTGCTCGAGCAGGCTCACTCGGCATTTGACGACGCCGTGCGCACACTGTCGGAAGCGGCCGAACGCTATCCCGAGGCCCCGCAAGTCACTGAAGCCCGTTATCGAATCGCCGAGGCTCATCGTCATGCCGCGAAACTGCCGCGCAAGCGCCTCTTGAATGTGACGATTCAAACGTCGGCCGCCGCCCTGCACCGACAAATGCAAGACGAGCTGCAGGCCGCGATCGATGGCTATAGCGGGCTCATTACAAAATTGAGCCAGCGCGACGGCTCACAGCACCTGCCGCTAGAAGCGGCCATTCTGCGGAATTGTTATTTCGGCCGAGCTGACGCACTCTTCGACATGGGCAAATACGAGGATGCGATTCAGGCTTATTCAGCCGCGACGAATCGCTATCAGCACGAGCCGGAATCCTTGGAGGCATACGTGCAGATTGCCAGTTGCTACCGGCGACTCGGGCGAACGAGCGAGGCCCGCCGGACGCTGGATCAAGCTCGTGTTGTGCTGCAGCGCATTCGGCCGGACGCCGATTTCGCCAAGACGACGCGACTGGCTCGGAATGACTGGGGCCAGCTCCTGGAATGGTTGCGGACGCTTTAGCTACTAGCGAGAAGGAAAAACCGTTTGCGATGACCGAACCATTGACCACTACTACGCGACTGGCCGCCCTGATCACCGCCAAGCAGCAGGTGCTCGAGATCCTCGTGCAGCTTGGGCACAAGCAAGTCGCGCTGATTACCTCCGGCGACATGACTTCCCTCATGAAACTACTGGCCGGCAAGCAATCGGTCATGAGCCACTTGCAAATGATCGAGCAGGCGATGGCACCATTTCGCGATGAAGATCCCGAGGCTCGAGTTTGGGAATCGCCGACGCATCGCGCGGCTTGCCAGGTGCGAGCCGATCAATGCAACGGCTTGCTGCGCGAGGCGATGCAATTGGAACAGACTGCCGAGGCCGAAATGGTCAAGCGGCGCGATTCGACTCTGGCGTCCGTAACTAGCTTGCACGCGGCGGCCGACGCGCGGGCGGCTTACATTCCGCTCGGTCCCGCAGCCGCCGGCCTACGTTTCGAAGGATGAGGTCATCCATGAACGATCCAGTGATCTTGAAATTTCCGGCGCCGGAAGGCGAACCGGCGACGGTCGATTCAACGGCGAGCGGGAGGCGTCAGCCTCCCGGTAGGCCTGAAGTACCGGGAGACTCACGTCCCCCGCTCGCCGGGATGGCTGACGCCGATCTGCAAACAATTTTGCAGGCTTGGAACGAAGCCACCGACCGCTTGCAGCACACGCATGAAACCCTGCGGGCTGAGGTCAGCCGATTGTCGGACGAGTTGGAAGCCAAGAACCTCGAATTAGCGCGAAAAAACCGTCTCGCCGATTTGGGTCAGATGGCGTCGCACGTCGCCCACGAGGTCCGCAACAGTCTCGTGCCGATGAAGCTGTATTTGAGCCTGCTCCGGCGGCGAACTGATTACGACGCGGGCAGCGTCAGCGTGCTGGACAAGATTATGGCCGGCTTCACCGCGCTCGAAGCAACGGTGAGCGACCTGCTGCATTTCTCCAGTCAGCGCGATGCGCGACGCGAGCGGATCAACGTCGCAAGCTTGCTGCACGACGTCGTCCAATCTCTGGAGCCGCAGTTCGACGCTCAAGACATTTGGGCGAAAGTCGATTGCCAGCCGGGACTGACGGCGATGGTTGACCCGGACATGCTCAAGCGAGCCGTGCTCAATCTGGTCCTCAACGCGCTCGATGCTCTGCCCACGGGCGGCGACCTGGCCATCACTGCTTGCCAGACCAGCACGGGCTTGGAAATCGAAATTGCCGACAGCGGCCCGGGCGTGCCGGCGGCGATCGTCGATCGCTTGTTCGAGCCGTTTTTCACGACCAAAGGCAGCGGCACAGGTCTGGGTCTGGCGATTGTCGAGCGGATTGCCGCCGCTCACGGCGGTCGGGCCAAGGTCGTCAATTGCCCGGAAGGCGGCGCTGCGTTCACGCTGATCATTCCACAACACTCGCAAGCGATGGAGCGAGCCGCATGACATCGATCTCAGTCAAAATGCCACCGCAATATGCGCCGTCAAGACGAGAGAAGGCGACGCCGTTCGTTCCCGAGCTCGTCGGCCGCATTTTAGTAGTCGATGACAATGCCCGCGCGCGGCAATCGATCGTCGATGTGCTCAAAGCGGCCGGGCATGACGTCGTCGCTTCGGTCAGCGCGATCGAGGCTCTGAAAATCGTCGAAAAAAGCTCCTTCGACGTGATCGTGACCGATTTGCAAATGCCCGGCATGGACGGTCTGGCGTTTATTCGCACGCTCTCACAGCGTCGAGTCGAGTCGCAGATCGTGATGATCACCGCTTTCGCATCGGTCACTTCGGCGGTGGAAGCGATGCGCTACGGCGCGTTCGATTACATCGAAAAACCGTTCGACGTCGAGCAGCTCGAGACGCTCATCGCTCGCGCCCTGCGGCACGGCGAGAAAGTCGGACCGCGATCGAGCGTGCCTACGTCGTCCCCGGCCTGGCAATCGATCATGGTGGGTGGGAGCTCGCCGATGCAGCAGCTTCGCCAGCGCATCGCCCAGGCCGCGCCCACCGACGAGACAATTCTTATCACGGGTGAAAGTGGGACCGGTAAGGAGCTTGTCGCGCGCTGTGTCCATGCCGCCAGTCGCCGTAATGACCGGGCTTTGGTCGGCCTCAATTGCCCCGCCCTGTCGCCGCAGCTCATGGAGAGCGAACTGTTCGGCCATGAGCGTGGCGCGTTTACCAGCGCCGATGCGCCCCGCGTTGGCCGGTTTGAATTGGCCGAAGGCGGCACGATCCTGCTCGACGAAATCACGGAAATCGATTTGTCGTTGCAAGCGAAGTTGCTGCGTGTGCTGCAGGAGCGGTCGTACGAGCGCGTCGGAGCGAGCGAATCGCGGAAGGCCGATGTGCGCGTCGTCGCCACGACGAACCGCGACTTGGCGGCCGAAGTCGCCGCCGGCCGATTTCGTCAAGATCTCTATTTTCGCCTCGCGGTCGTGCCGGTTGCGGTGCCGCCGCTGCGTCAGCGGCTTGAGGACGTGCCGCTGCTCGTGGAACACTTTGCAACCGCGGCCGCAACGCGCCTTGGTCGTCAGCCGTGCGAGCTTTCCGCCGATGGTCTCGACCTGTTGTGCAATTACCACTGGCCGGGCAACGTCCGCGAGCTGGAAAACTTGATCACGCGAGCCAGTGTTCTGTCAGGCGAACAAGGCATCACGGCTGACGACCTGCGGCTGTGGCTCATCGATCCGACGGGACATTGCCGTGCAGCTGAAACCGCCGATTCGCTCACTCAAGCCGGCGAACCGATCAGCGTCGGCACCCGGCTGGAAGATATGGAACGCCGGCTGATCGAAGCGACGCTGGAACATTATGGCGGGCACCGCGCGAAGGCCGCTCAAGCCCTGGGCATCGGCATCCGCACCCTGACGAACAAACTTCGGCTCTACGGCTATGCGCCGCGAGCCCGCACCTTCGGCAAAGCCGCTTAAACCTTTTCGAGAAACCCCATGCACAATCGGCCACAAACCGGCAGAAATTGCCGATCCGCACCGGCAGAATCCGCCGGCGCCTTGCCAACGCGATCGGTCGCCGCCAAACGCGCGCAAACCCGGCGGCGAATAACCTTGTTTGCCCAATTCCCGCCCAAGTCGCTGTTTAAGGCGATCGGCCGCGCGGGATTGCGGCGCGGCGCGCGATCCAAACCCGCTAGCGGCACGGCCCTTGCTTGGGGCCGGTTGGTGCTCGCTAGCGAAGGAGCATAGGGCGATGCTGGCGAACCTGTTCAACTCGACGACGATTCCGGCGCTTGGAGAAGTCATCAACTTCGCTCAGGCGCGGCACACTGTGCTCGCCGGAAATATCGCCAACGTGAACACGCCCGGATATCGGCTTCGCGATCTGTCGCCTACCGAGTTTCAGCAGCGATTGAAGGAAGCATTGGCACAGAGTCAGCAGCAGAATCGACCGATTTCGCCGGGCCTGGCATCCAGTCAGCCGGGCGATCCGCTACGCCAGGTACGGGCCTCGCTGGAAAACATCGTTTATCACGACAACACGAACATTGACCTGGAAAAGCAGGTGGCCGAAATGACCAAAAACCAACTGCTGCACAACTTCGCCCTGACGATCATGACCGACCAATTTCAGCTACTACAAACGTCCATCAGCGAACGCGTTTGAAATTAGGTGCACCGATGATTCCAGCTTTAGACATTAGCACCAGCGCCCTGGTGGCCCAGCGTGTTCGTCTCGATACCGTTTCGAGCAATCTGGCAAACCTGACATCGATGGAGCGGGACGAAAACGGGAACATGCAGCCGTATCAAGCGCGGTATGTGATTTTTCAGACCGACGACTCGCTGGAAACAAAACAGGGCGGCGTGGGCGTGAAGGTGGCATCGGTCGAGACGGAAAAAATCGAACCGCTCTATCGCTGGCAACCCTCGCATCCATACGCGATCAAGGATGGCCCGAAAAAGGGCTATGTCGCTTATCCACAGGTGAACATGACGGCCGAAATGGTAGATGCCCTCGTTGCCACACGGGCCTACGAAGCCAACATCGGCGCCATGGAGCTCAGCAAAAACATGGCGCAGCAATCGTTACGAATCCTTGGGTAGTTTTTCAAGTTTGACCTGGATTGAAACATGGCCCCCATCACCGGCTTACCGATTTCACCGCCCGCGACACCGCTGGCTGCTCCGCAGCCGGCTGGCGCTGCCGGCGGCGGGCAATTCAAAAACATTTTGCTGGAAGCGATCGGTCAGGTGAATTCGATGCAGACGCAGGCCAACGAAGCCGTGCAGCAACTCGTCACTGGTGGCGACGTGAATCCGGCTGAAGTACTAACCACTTTGCAGAAGGCCGACATTTCGTTTCGCATGATGCTGCAAATTCGTAACAAGCTCGTTTCGGCATACCAGGAAGTGAACAACATTCGAATTTAGAAATCAGAGGTCAGAAGTCAGAAATCAGAAACGGCCTTGAACGCCAACTCTGACTTCTGATCTCTGACTTCTAGCTCTGAGGTCCACGGATGGATTTTGTCAACCAAGCCTATGCCCAACTGCTCGAGCTAATTCGCTCGATGAGCGCCGGCACGCGCCTGGCAACGGCGCTGCTCTTGGTGATCGTCGTCGTAAGCCTGGCATATCTCTTTCAATATCAGGCCGGCGGCGGGACGGAATATCTGCTTGGCGGCCGCGGTTTCACGCAAAGCGAGCTAACCGCGATCGAGACATCGTTCGCGAAAGCAAAGCTCGGCAAGAGCCAGGTCGTCGGCAGCCAAATCCGCATTCCTCGCGGCCACAAAGACCAATACCTCGCAGCCCTGGCCGACGGCAACGCCCTCCCAGCCGACTTTTACAAATATCTCGACGATGCGATCAGTGCCGACAGTCCTTTTTCCAGCAGCAAGTCACTGGAAATGCGCCGTTGGAATGCCAAGCAAAAAGAACTATCGCTGATCATTGGCCGCATGAGCGGCATCGAAACGGCCACCGTCCAATATGACGAAGAAGTCAAACGCGGCCTCACGCAGCAAAAACAAAAAACGGCGATGGTCGCCGTCCAAACGCGCGGCGGCCAACTCGATGACGAGCAGGTCAAAGCCATCCGCAACGTCGTCGCCTCGGCTTACGCTGGTCTCGACCGCCGCAGCATCACGATTACCGATCTCAACGGAACAACCTATGGCGGCATCATCGGCCCAGATGGCGTCAGCGATGAAGAGAGCATTTATGCGGCCCACAAACTTAAATACGAGCGCGAATGGCAGCGGAAAATTAAAGAGCAAATTTCGTATATTCCGGGCGTGATTGTCGGTATCAATGTCGAGTTGAATCCCGAGACGATTCACAAAAGTGACACATTAAAATATGACAAGCAGCCGGTCGCGGTCAACATTCAGGAATCAACGAAAGACGCTACAAGCCGTGCGCCAAACATCGGCGGTCGCGTTGGCGCGCAAGCCAACGGCGTAGAGACGCAAGGCAATCGCCCGATCGCAATCACGGCGGCCGGAGGCGGCCCCGAATCGCAAACGACGGAGTCCCGCTCCAACAGTCAAAGCATCCCCGGTTTTGAAACCAACGTGGTGGAGATGGCCCGGTTGACTCCCAAGAAGGTCACCGCTTCGATCGACATCCCCGCCAGTTATTACGTCGAAGTCTGGAAGAAGCGCAATCCGCAATCCATTGACAAACCCGCCAAGCAGCCCGAACAGGCCGATTTGGCCACAATCGAAGCGGAAACCAAGCAGCGACTGAAAGAAACCGTGCGCAACCTGCTGCCCGACGTCGATAAGGGCACCAATCCGTATCCGCACATCGTCGTCGAAACCTACACGGACACACCGAAGGCTGCCGCTGCCCCACCAAGCCTGGCGGCGAACGCCGGAAGTTGGCTCGCCGACAACTGGCAAACGCTGGCCATGGTCGGCGTCGGACTCGTCAGCCTGCTGATGCTCCGCGGCATGATTCGCTCACCGGGCGGTTCGCCTGCGGTACCCACAACGGCAACCGCTGCCAGTGGTGATGTAGCCGCACCGAATTTGACGATCCATCAGCCGCCGGCCGACGAAGAGCCCGAACCGGCGCGGACCCTGAAATCGCGATTCCGCTCGACCGGACCCGATCTGAAATCCGAGCTCCACGAAATCGTCAAGGAAAATCCCGACGCCGCGGTCAACATCCTACGCTCGTGGATCGGCGAAGCCGCGTGAACAGTTCAAAGTTCCGAGTTCAAAGTTCAAGGTTAACTTTGACTTCGCAACTTTGAACCTTGAACCTTGAACTTTGAACCTTTGCCTTCACATGTCACAACTTCCACCATCCCTGCGAAAAGCCGCCGTGCTAATCTCCGCGCTTAATGAGCGCGAGGCGGATGCGCTTTTGCAGCAGATGAGCGCGGACGACGCGGCCAAAGTGCGCAGCGCCCTCGTCGAACTGCAAGACATATCCGCCGAAGAGCAACAACAAGTCCTGGCCGAGTTCCTGACGGCACAAAACCGCTCGCAGCAACCTGAACCAGACGATGGCGGCGTCGATCTCGACATTAGCCCTGCCGTGGAAGCGGCGATTGAAAATTACGTTCCACCTGAGCCGCAAAAGGTCATTCCTGCAGCCACCGACGACCGGCCGTCGTTCGATTTTCTGGCCGACGTCGATGCCAAGGCCATTGCCACCGTGCTTAGCCGGGAATTGCCGCAGACGATAGCCGTTGTGATCGCTCACTTGCCGCCGGAAAAAGGTGCAGCGGTGCTCGAACTGCTCCCACCGGTACTCGCGACGGAAGCCTTGGAGCGAATCGCCTGGCTCGATCAGTTGGCTCCCGCCGTGCAAGCGGACCTGGCCCGCGAGCTGCGCCGCCAACTCGCGCCGCATCTTCGCCTGGCGACCGGCGGCCCCGGTTGGCTGCCGCACGTGAACGCCGTGCTCGGCGCGATGGATTTTCGCCAGCGCCAGCGACTGGTGGTCCAACTTGGCCAGCGCAATCAAACACTGCTTGATCGGCTAGGTCTATTTCCCACCGCCCACGGCGCTTCCAACGACCAGCAAGTCGTGTCGATGCGCTACCGCATCGACTCAGAGCCGGAGACTGCTCCGTCGCCATCCCGGCGTCAAAAACTAAACAGCGACGAGCAAACCTGGCTGACGTTCGACGATCTGGTGCAGCTCGACGATCGCGCCCTGCGAACCATTTTCGCTTCAGCCGAGACCGAAATGGCTCTTCTCGCCCTCACCGGCGCGGAGCCGCGGCTGATCGCCCGAATTTTGCGCAAGTTGCCGGCGAACGACGCCGCCACGCTACGGCACCGCTTGGAGCATCCCGGTCCGCTGCGTTTGCGCGATGTCGAGCAAGCCCGCGCGGCGGTCGCCGCAGTTGCCAGCCGCCTGGCCCACGAAGGAACCATCCAGCTGCCGGCCAGCGTCCGGTTCGCCGCCGCCGTTTAACAAAACAAATCATGGCTGGAATCATCAAAGCATCGGGACACATCGACGCCGCCGCGAAGGCGCCGCTCAAGGCGTTTCACTTCGACGACGTCGGCCAGTCGTATGTCGGCCGGGTGCGGTCCGAGGCGGCTGAGATTGTGAACCAGGCGCGGAAAGAAGCTGCGCAAATCAAGGCCAAAGCCACTGAAGAAGGCCGCCAGGCCGGCATTCAAGCGGCACAAGCATCGTTGAAGGTGCGGCTCGATCAGCAGCTCGGCGAAATTCTCACCGCCCTGCGGCAAGCGACGGTTCAGATTGAACAATCGCGCCACGCCTGGCAGCAGCACTGGGAGCGCCACGCCGTGAATCTGGCCGCCGCGATCGCGGTCCGCATCTGCCGCCGCGAGCTGAGCCAACAGCCGGAGATCTCGCTCACCTGGATTCGCGAAGCATTGCAACTGGCCGGCAACAATGCTGAAGTCGTCCTGAGGCTGCATCCCGACGATCATGCAGCACTTGCGCAGCAGGTCGAGAAGCTCAAGCACGAGCTGACCGGTATCGGCGCGGTAAAGATCATCGCCGACCCGGCCATTTCCTCGGGCGGCTGCCGAGTCGATACCGAATTCGGCTCGCTCGACCAGCAGCTCGAATCACAACTCGCCCGCATCACGGAGGAGCTGCTCAGCTAATTCGGTTATATGACTCGTTTCGCGAACCAACTCGATTCGATTATTCCGACGGCGATGTCCGGTGGCATCGTCCGCACCGAAGGCCTCGCCGCCGCGGTGGCTGGGCTGCCTGCGCCCGTCGGGGCGGTCGTCGAAATCGAGCGGCCACCGCATTCGTTCGTCGAAGCCGAAGTCATTGGCTTTCGCGGCCGCGAGACGATCGTGTATCCGCTCGAAGAAATGACGGGAGTTCGTCAAGGCAATCGCGTCCACCTTAAACAGACGCGGCGCATGTTGCGTGTCGGCCCGGAATTGCTCGGCCGTGTCATCGACGCCCGCGGCCACGCAATCGACAATCGTCCGCCGCCCGTCCTGAGCGAGCGCATTTCGACATCCAATCCTCCGCCGAGGGCGACGAGTCGCCCTCGAATTGATTCGCCTCTTTCCACCGGCGTGCGCGCGATCGACGGGCTGCTCACGTGCGGCGTGGGTCAGCGAATCGGCATTTTTTCCGGCTCGGGCGTCGGCAAAAGCGTCACGCTCGGCATGATGGCCCGCTACACCTCAGCGGACATCAGTGTCATTGCCCTGATCGGCGAGCGCGGCCGCGAAGTGAACGATTTTTTGGAGCGCGACCTGGGCGACGCGGGCCGCGCGAGGAGCGTCGTCGTGGTCGCCACGAGCGATCAACCGGCGCTCGTGCGTGTGCATGCTGCGCAAACTGCGACGGCCGTTGCCGAATACTTCCGCGACGCCGGAAAAAACGTGCTCCTGATTATGGATTCGCTCACGCGGTTTGCCATCGCGCAGCGCGAGATTGGCCTGGCTTCCGGGGAGCCGCCCACGACGCGTGGTTATCCGCCCAGCGTTTTCGCCTTGTTGCCGAAACTTGTCGAACGCGCCGGTCGCACGGAGCGCGGCAGCATTACGGCGCTTTATTCCGTGCTCGTCGAAGGCGACGACACGAACGAACCGGTCAGCGATGCCGTTCGCGGCCTGCTCGATGGCCACGTCGTGCTCTCCCGCCGCCTGGCTTCCCAAGCCCATTGGCCGGCCATCGACGTGCTGGAAAGCATCAGCCGGCTTTTCCCCGACATTACTCCGCCAGAGCAGCGCTCCGCCGCTCAATCCGTTCGCGAGCTGCTAGCCGCCTACCGCGATCACGAAGACCTCATTTCAATTGGCGCCTACCGCGCCGGCGCCAATCCCGCGGTGGACGCCGCCATTGCGATGCGCGAAGAGATCAACCGCTTTCTTCGTCAAGCCATCGAAGATCAATCCAGCGTCGAAAAAGCCCGCGCCGACTTGCTGAAACTTGCTCAGCGATGTCAAGCGGCGCGCAAACCGGCAACGCCGCCAGCGCCGTCCAAACCAAACGCCGGCAAATGACGAAGCACGAATGACCAATGACACAAAACAATTGACCACTGACGACTGACAATTGCCCAAAATGTTCCACTTCCGCCTCCAAACCCTGCTTCGCCTGCGAATCGCTGAGCGCGATCAGCGCCGAGCTGAGCTGGCGAAGGCGCTCCGCGCCGAGGAAGTGCTCCGCGTGGAAGATGAGCACGTGGCGGAGGAACAAAACATCCTGGCTCAGCGGTCGCGGGCGTTGAAAGCGCCTGGTTCAGCCGACATCGACAGCTTGCTGCAAACACACCGCTACGAGCTCGTGCTCGATGCCAAGCGAAAACAACTGGCGGGGCAAATTCAGCAAGTCCAAACTGAGACCGAGCGTCGCCGGTTAGTCGTCGTTGAAGCCGATCGGCAGGTGCGCGTTCTGGAAAAGCTCAAGGAGCGACAAGCCGCCACCCATCGCCGGGAAGCGGATCGCCAAGAGGCCAAGCTCTACGACGAGATGGCGACCATCGGCTATAGCCGGCGGCGGGAGGCGAACGTATGAAAACAGCCCTCTCCTCGCTCGGCTCGCTCTTTACCGCGCTCGGCATCGGCACGCTGATTACCGTGTTGGTCATCATGGCAATGCTGTGGTGGAAAGGCGCGCTCACCGATGAGCGCGTTCTCGGCATGCTCGCGGCTCTGCAAGGCATCAAGCCGCCGCCGCCACCTGGCTTATCTGCGATCAACGTCGATGCCGAACAGCCGTCGCTCGATCAAATTCTCGGCTCGCGAATGAAGGCCGGCCTGGACCTCGATCTGCGGGAAAGCGCCATCGACAAGGGTCTCGGTGATCTTCGCACGATCGAAACGGCTCTGCAAAACGAGACCAAACGCCTCGACTCTTGGAAGCAATCGTTCGACAAGCGCCTCTCTGAGCTGCAAACGGCTGCGGCGGATGCCTCACTTCGCGAAGTCGAGCAGACCCTGGAAGTAATTCAGCCCAAGCAAGCCAAGGACCAGCTCGTAAAAATGCTTGAAGAGCCGAAAACGGCGACCGACGATCCGATGGAAGATGTGGTGAGAATTCTCAAGGCGATGCCGCTCGACAAGCGAAAAAAGATTCTGGCGGAGTTCAAAACACCCGACGAAAACAAAATCCTGTCCGAAATCCTGCGCGTCATTCGCCTGGGCGGCTCTGATACCGAGCTCTTGCGCGATACTCGCAGCCAACTGCAACAGCAGGGAACGAATTTGTAGCGCCACGAAGAGCCAAACACGCTGCCAAGAGACAGACGGAACCGACACAATGCCATCTACGACAACCACCACCGTCACGATCGGATCAATTCTCGATCTGATCGGCCCGACGACGCAATCCGCGGCGTCCAACGAGAACCAATCCGTTTTCGATACGCTATTGCAAGCGATTCAACCATCGTCCGCGCCGCCACCGTCTGAGCCGTCGCCGCCGCTCGCCGATTCACGGTCCCCCCCGACGGCCCACTCTCGTTCTCGCGATCACAATCGGCAGCCAGCCGCCAATGATCCGACGGTCAGCGACAGTTCCACGAACAGCTCCGATCAGGATCACGATTCTTCTCAAGCGGCCCCGGAATCAACTACCGCCCCCGCCGCTACCAACAACGCCAACGGCCCAGCCGAGCATCAAAATTCAGACCACACCGACGACCAAGCCCACGACAAGACCGACGACCAGCTTGCGTCACAACAGGTAGTCGCTCAATCGCTCGCCGGCTTGCCGACGGCCCCGAAGAATATTTCTCCACCCGACGCTCCGGCGGCGGATACCGCCGCCACTTTTGAAGAAATCGCGAATTCCGCTCCGGCCAAGACCCTCGCGTCCCCAGGAAAATCCTCTCCGACGACTCAGGCAAACGCGGCACAGCCCGGCGTGCCGGCTCAGGCCAACTCTGCAACTGCTGACAATGCGCAGCAAGCAGTTAGCGATCAATTAAAGCCGATTTCCACTGCGGCTGCCGACGAGTCAAAGGCACAACAGGCCGCTGCAAAAACTCAAGCGGTGGATAAAGTCGAGCCGGCGAACAAAGACGACAAAGAGCAGACGAGCACCGACGATTCGCAGCAACCGGTGGATATCAAGCTAACCGCCGACCCGCAGCCCCAGCCAGCTCAACCGAAACCGCACGACCAATCGCCCGGCATCGATCCCTCGCAGCTAACCCCCGACGCATCGGCAGGTGCCACGCCGGGAGGCGACGGCACGAGCGCCCAAATGGCGACTGCGACGCCGATTATCGCGCCAGTTGTCAATTTGAACCCAGCTTCTCAGGCACCCGTCGCCTCACAATCGGCCAACTCCAACGCGACGGTCGCCATTTCGAATGCTCCATCGCGGCCTCGTTTGCCGGCTCAATCCCTCGCTCCGGCTGCGAATGCCGCGACTCGTCCGGGATCGACGGAGGTGGATTCGACGCGGCTTATCAGCCGTGTTGTTCGTGCCGTTTCCGCCGCCCATGAGCGCGACGGTGAAGTGCATTTGCGGCTCAGTCCGCCGGAGCTCGGATCGCTGCGGCTCGATGTCCGCGTCGAAAACGGCACACTCACGGCCCATGTGCAGACCGAAACCGATGCGGCCCGCACGGCGATCATCGACAACTTACCGGCGCTCCGCGACCGCCTCGCCGATCAAGGCGTGCGCATCGACCGGTTCGATGTCGATCTGATGCAGCGCCAGCCCGGCGGCATGCCCGATCAGCCGGGCGGTCGCCAACCCGACATGCCCGAAGTGCCGCTGCGCTTTGCACCGCCAACACGAAGCACGGCCGCAACTGCACCGATAGCAACCAGCTCGTCGCCTTCGCTGGGCAATAGCGGTGGCCTAAACGTCGTCATCTAACGAACCAAAACGTAATCGTTTTAAGAGAACAAGGAACCGCCCATGGCCGATATCGGTGCAACCACGGGTACCAGCAGCGGATCGTCTTCATCGTCAACCAGTTCGGCTGTCGCCGGAACGAACGGCCTGCAGGACCTGGACATCAATCAGTTTCTGCAGCTCATGGTCAGCGAGCTCATGAATCAAGACCCGCTCAATCCGATGGACAATACACAATTGGTGCAGCAGATCGGCGAGTTGCGTTCGATCGCCGCCTCCGATCAGCTCACCACGTCGCTGCAGTCACTACAAACTCAGCAAAGCCTGACCACGGCTGCCAGCTTGATCGGCAAACAAGTCACGGCCCTCGATTCGCAAAACAATAACGTTTCCGGAACGATCAGCGCCGTTACAGTCCAAGTCGATCAAACGAACAACAACAAGCGCTCCTATCAAGTCAAAATCGGCGACCAAACGGTCGATCTCAACAATATTCGCGAGGTCGATGGATCGCCCATTGGGCAATGACGAATGACTAAACCCGAATGACCAATGAACGTGCAATTGGAAAGCTCATCGGTTATTCGATATTCGTCATTCGTCATTTGGATGAACTGGACAACTTTCCTACGCAAAGGATTCCAATATGGGTCTAGCCTCAGCACTCACAACCGCCCTCACGGGCATGCAGGCTGCCGAAACGCAAGTCGATGTCGTCGGCAATAACCTGGCCAATTCGCAAACCGTCGCCTTTAAGGCATCGACTGCCGTCTTCGCGACTCAGTTTTTGCAGACGCAAAGCCTCGGCTCCGGTCCGACAGGCACCGACGGCGGCACCAATCCGCGGCAAACGGGCCTCGGCACCCGCGTCGCCGCGATCGCGCCAGATTTCACCCAAGGCACGATCGAAATCAGCAGCACGCCGTCGGATCTCGCCATCCAAGGCGACGGCTTTTTCATCGTCAAAAATTCCAACGGCGAGACGCAATACACACGCAACGGTCAATTCAAGACCAACGCCAACAACGAGCTGGTGACGCTTAGCGGAGATCGCGTTCAGGGCTACGGTGTCGATACCAACTATCAGATTCAGCGGACGACGCTCGTGGGCCTCACGGTTCCGCTCGGAACAGCCGCTACGGCCCAGCCGACACGCAACGTTTTCCTCCAAGGCACGCTCACTCCCTCCGGCGCGATCGCCGATACCGCGGGCGTCATTCAAAGCGATGTGTTGGGAGACGGCAGCGTCCCACGGCCCGACTCTTCGGCATCGACAAATGTCGTGGCCCCGACAGCCGACGCATCCGGCGTCACTGCCGGCGACTCAAACACCGGCGGATCGCTCATGGCCGGCGCGACCTACGGCTACAAGATCACGTACGTCGATGGGAGCGGCCACGAAACGCTCGCTTCGACGGCCGTTACTGACACCGTCGGCGTCGGCAACGATACGATTACGCTTAGCAATTTGCCTACGCCACCGACCGGCTACACTGGCATCAACGTCTATCGCACGGACGCGAACGGCACCGATTACAATTTTCTGGCATCCGGCACGCCGGGCGCCAGCTTCGCCGACGATGGTAGCGTGCCGACCGACACGACCAAGCCGCTCGACACCAGCTCCCTCAATGGCAATTACAGCTACGCGATTACGTATTACAAAGCGGGCGAACCCGAGAGTCGCCCCTCCGTTTTGATCGGCCCACAGAATATCGTCAACGGCCGGATCGAGCTTGATAACTTGCCGCCGCCCCCCGTTCCGGGTCCGGGCGACACCTTCCCCGCCTACGATTCCATCCGCATCTATCGCAATGTGGCCAACGATTCGGGCTCGTTTTATCTGGTCGGCCAGGTTTCGCCCGGCCAGAACTTCACAGATAGCGCCAGCGACGCGTCCATTTCGGACCTCACTGTTCCCGGCAATCAAACGCTGAACCTCGACGGTCCGACGATCGATACCAACACCCTGCTGACCAACGTCGTGAAGCGCGACGGCCTGAACTATGACCAAATGTTCGACGTCGGCACGCTTTCGTTCACGCCCGATAAAGGCGGGCGCACGTTGGGCACCAAGACGATGGACGTAACCGCCACGACAACCGTCCAGGACTTGCTCAACTTCATGCAGGATGCCACCGGCATCCAAACAAACATCGACGACCCGCAGCATCCGATCGGCGGCTCGGTCGATAACATCGCCGGTGAGTCGGGTACGATTTCGCCCGGCTTCTCGATTAAAAACGGTCAGATTCGCGCCGTCTCCAATAACGGCGTCGATAACGCCATCGGCATTAGCATCGCGGCCCTCACGGAGCACACGGCGAGCGGCGCGACCCTGACTCCCAACCTCAGCTTCAGCAAAGTCCAGGACCCTACCGGCCAAAGCGCCGTCGCCGACTTCATCGCTTATGACACTCTCGGTATTCCGATCAATGTTCGGGTGACGGCTGTTCTGCAGCAGGTCACCGATTCTTCGACCACCTATCGCTGGTACGCCGATTCGGCGGACAACAGCCCCGCCAGCGGCGCCGGCATTTCGGTCGGCACGGGCCTCGTTACATTCGACGGCCAAGGTAATCTGATCGGTACCACAAACAACACGGTCACGGTCGAGCGACGCAATATTCCATCGTCTGATCCCTTGTCCTTCGATCTCGACTTCTCGCAAGTCTCCGGCCTGTCCACGCCATCCAGCTCGCTTTCAGCCGCCCGCCAGGACGGCTCGCCCGCCGGCACGCTTTCGAGCTTCATCATCGGCGAAGATGGCACCTTGCGCGGCGTGTTTACCAGCGGTGTGACCCGCGATTTGGGTCAGATTCGCATGGCCAAGTTTGCCAACCCTGGCGGCCTCGTGCAGAGCGGCCAAAATCTCTTCGGCCAGGGCGTCAACTCCGGTTTGCCGATCGAAGGCGATCCCGGCCAGCAAGGCATCGGCACCATCGTCTCTGGCGCCGTCGAGCTTTCCAACACCGACATCGGCAAAAACCTCATCGAGCTCGTCCTGGCGACAACGCAATACCGCGGCAACGCCCGCGTCATCACTGCCGCCCAGCAAATGCTCGACGAGCTCCTTAACCTCCGGACGCAGTAGTTCCAACTCATTGTCTTTAACGCACAGGCGCAAAGACTCGCAAAGCCCGCAAAGAAGGCATAGGCCGCATAGACGACAAAGCGGTGAACATCAAATCGTCTCACTTTGCGCCATTGTGTTGAATAAAGTCCAGCCGGAATCACGACTTGCGCCTGGTGTTGGGACAGTTGGGCCCGCCCCTCAATTGCGACCTACATTTGCTAGCTAATTCCCTCGTGAAAACAGCTAGCTATGGTCAAAACCATCATCGTCGCCGTGCTCGTCGCCGCGGTCATCGCGGGGGAGTGTCTGCTCGCTTATTTCCTAATTCCCAGTCGCGGCGACCTGGAAAAATGGTCGGCTGAGAAAGCGACGCAAGAAGCGGCCCACGGGCATTCTGGGCAAGAGCACAAGCACGAGGGCAAGCCCGAGTCGGAAGTTGATTTGGGCAAGTACAACATCGTCATTCACCACCCCGGCTCGAACGTTACGATCCGAGTGAGTTTTCACTTGATCGGCACCGTGCCGGGCGATGAGCTGCACGAGTTCGAGGAGCTGCAAGGCAAGAATCAGCACCGCCTTCGCGATCAGGCGATTTTCGAGGTCCGCAATTGCCAGATCGACGACCTGACCGATCCCGGATTGGCCTTGCTGAAGCGGCGAATTTTAGCGAAAAGTAACGACCTATTGGGCAAGCCGCTCCTGCACTCCGTCGTGTTCAGCGACTTTTCCTTTGTGGAGCAGTAAGGGAGGGCGAGGCTCCTGTCGAGCCGCCCTCGGAACGGATTCCGATGGCCGATGAATCGCCGAATCTGAAGCAAGAAGACATCGAGGACCTGCTGCGCCAGGCCCAGATGGCTTCTGGGCTGAATCCGAACTCGGCCACCGCACCCGACGCGGCCGCACCGCCAGCGGATGCAACTGCACAACACGGCGCTGCGGCTCAAACGGCCACCTTGGAAGCGCCGCGAGCCAATTTCTCGCCCGCGAAGCACGGCGGCAATGTGGGCGACGATGTCCAGTTTCTCTTAAATCAGGCCGAGCAAGCCATTGCCTCAGTCGAGCAGCCGGTTGAACCTGCATTGGCCGGCCTCGCTCCGTTTGAATTAAAGGATTTGTCCGGCACGCCCGCCTCCGGCGAAAAGGCGACGCTCGAACTGCTCAGCGACGTCGATCTCGACCTCCGCATCGAGCTGGGTCGCACGCAGATGTATCTGGAAGACGTGCTCAAGCTGAAGCGCGGCAGCGTCGTCACGCTCAACAAGCTCGCCGGCGATCCGGTCGATGTTTTCGTCAACGGCCGCATGGTCGCCCGCGGCGAAGTGCTCGTTCTCAACGACAATTTTTGCGTCCGCGTCACCGAGCTCGTCAGTGGCGACGATTTCGATTGAACCTCGTCATTCGTCCTTTGTCCTTTGTCATTTGCGATCCGAACCGAATGACAAATGACCGACGACCAGTGACAAATGACCAAACGCACGGATGCGATCTACCCCCGCTATATTTCGCACGGCTTTACTCATCGCTGCTTTGGCCGCGTCGCAATCCATCGCGCAACAGCCCGACTCGCTCCTGCCACCGCAGTTCTCGCCGATTTCGATCGACCAGCCGCGTGCTTTTCCGCCGGCCAACGCCATCCAAGCCCGGCCGATTCCCGCCAATCCGCCCGCTCAGCAGCAACTCGTCGGTAATCGCCAATCTCCGAATCACCAATCTCCCAATCGGCAGCCGCCCGTCGATGTCCGTCTAATCTCGGCTGAAGAGCATGCACCGGCGGCCGATGCAAAGCCGCCGCGGCGCCTGGCGCCCCGCAGCACAAACGGCCGCACCTCCATCGAGCGACCGAGTGCACCGACCGCGACCAGCGCTCTTGTCTCGGTCGGCGGAAGCCTCTGCGCGGTCGTCGGCGTGTTTCTCGTCGTCGTGTGGTGTACGCGGCGCTTTGCTCCGCCGGGAGCATCCGCGTTGCCCAAGGAAGCCGTCGAATCGCTCGGCCGCGCTTCACTGACCGCCCGCCAGCAGATACAGCTCATTCGCGTCGGCAACAAGCTGCTGCTCGTCGCCCTTTCGCCCACGGGCGTTGAACCGCTAACGGAAATTACCGACGCGACCGAAGTCGAGCACCTGCTCGCCCTTTGCCGGCGCGGCCAAAAGGGCAGCTCGACCGAAATCTTCCGGCAAACCCTCGTCCAACTCGCCGACGAACCGGCTCCTCGTGGCTTCGTCGGAATCTCGACCACCAATTCGCGAGGTGGCCGATGAAAACGAAACCCCAAACACTGACCACATTGGCTCTTGGTCTGTGGCTGCTGTTCTTGAGCTGCTCGCCCGCTTTCGGCCAGACAGCAGGCCAGTCAGGCTTATCACCCTCAGTTCCGCCGCCCACGCCGATTCTACCCGACCCAGTCGCCGAAGCCCTCCGCGGCGGTCCCGAATCGTGGACCAGTCCGCAAAAGCTCAGCTCGACGCTGCAGGTCATGTTGCTGCTCACCGTCCTGAGCCTCGCGCCGGCAATTTTGCTGATGACGACCAGTTTCGTGCGGATCGTTGTCGTCCTCGGTCTCCTGCGCCAGGCGCTGGGCACGCAACAGCTTCCGCCCAGCCAGGTCATGACGACACTCGCCCTTTTTATGACGATGCTCGTCATGGGCCCGACGTGGACCGAGATTTATACCAAAAGCATTCAGCCCTATTCTCGCGGCGAAATCACCGACCCCGAAACCGCCTGGAACGCGGGCGTCGTGCCGCTCAAGCGGTTCATGAGCCGGCAAATCGACGCCGCCGGCAACAGCGACGACGTCTGGCTGTTCTACGAATATCTGCCGGCGAACGAGCGGACCACCAAGCCGCCCGAAACCTACGAAGACGTACCCCTCGTCGCGCTCCTCCCCGCTTTCATGCTCAGCGAACTTAAGGTTGCCTTCCTCATCGGTTTCCAAATCTACTTGCCGTTCCTGATTCTCGATCTGGTCGTCTCCAGCGTCACGATCTCGATGGGCATGATGATGCTCCCGCCCGTCATGATCTCGCTCCCGCTGAAACTACTCCTCTTCGTCCTTGTTGACGGCTGGACCCTCATCGTCGGCATGCTCCTCGAAAGCTTCGGCTAAGCCGTGGGGTAGGCTTCCAGCCTGCCCTAAAACCCAATGGCAGGCCGGAGGCCTACCCCACGACCATGGATGCCCAAGACGCTATTAATCTCACGCAGCAGGCTATGTTCACGGCCCTGCTCCTGGGCGCGCCCATCCTGCTCGCCGGCGTCCTCGTCGGCCTGCTCATCGGCCTCGCCCAAGCCCTGACCCAAATCCAGGACCAAACCGTCGCCTTCGTCCCCAAAATCGTCGCCATGGTCGGCATCCTCATCCTCTGCCTCCCCTGGCTCGTCCAGAAAATGGTGGAATATTCGGAAGTCCTCATTACGAACATCCCCAAAACGATCCTCGGCGGATAAATGTCATTTGTCATTGGTCACTGGTCCTTGGTTTCTTTAATGACCAATGACCAATGACCAATGACATCTGACGATTGATGACATGTCGCCCCTCCTCGCCCTCTACCTCGACCAATTCATCATCTTCGTCCTGGTGCTCACGCGCATCGGCGCACTGCTGATGACGATGCCGGTCCTAGGAACCGCGACCGTGCCTTTGCAAGTCCGGGCGCTGCTCGCCGTCGGCATCTCTTTGGTCCTGACGCCGCTCTTTTGGGGCCAGCCGATTCCCGCGCCGGAAAACCTGATGATTCTCGGCACGCTTCTGGCCCGTGAAGCCATGCTCGGCCTTGCGCTCGGCCTCGCCTTAATGATTTTGCTTTCCGGCATGCAGCTCGCCGGCCAGATCATCAGTCAAACCAGCGGCATGACGCTCGCCGACGTGGCCAATCCGACGTTCGACACGACGGTTCCACTCTTTTCGCAAATCCTCGAAATGCTCGCCACCGCTATTTTCTTTGTCGTTGGAGGCCATCGTCAGGTGATGGATGCTCTCATGCGTTCCTTCACCTGGATGCCACCTGGCAATGGCCGTTTGCCTGACAATCTGATTGAAGCCCTCACCGTCGTCACATCTCAAAGCTTCGAAGTCGCCATCCGCGCGTCAGCACCAGTCTTGGTTGCTTTGCTGGTCGCCACGCTGATCGTCGCTCTCATCAGCCGCACGCTGCCGCAACTCAACGCGGTCGCCGTCGGCCTGAATTTCAACTCGATCATCGTGATGGGCATGCTCGCCCTCTGCCTCGGCTCCGCCGCCTGGGTTTTTCAAGACCACGTCGAAGGCGTCATCGACGCCGTTACCAATTCTTTCAGTTCTGCATTCTGAATTCTGCATTCCTAATTCCCCGTGGCTTCCGAAGACTTTGGTGATAAAACACACGAAGCAACCCCGTATCGTCGGCAAAAGGCCCGCGAAGAGGGTCAGGTCGTGCGCAGCCAGGATCTGGCTTCTGCCGGCCTGTTGATCGCCGGCCTCCTCGTCTTGTGGTATTTCAGCGGCGGCCTGTCCGATTTGCTCGGCCGGCTCACCACCGAACATTTGGGCGGCGACGCCTGGCTAACGATCGATGTCGCGGTCTTCGTCCACCATACGTTGTTCCTCGCCGGCCGACTCGCCCTCGCGCTGCTTCCGATCCTCGGCCTATTAATGGTTGGGGCGATCATCACCCACATGGGTCAATTCGGCTTCCTCTATCTGCCGGAAAAAGTCGCCCTCGACTGGCAGCGCATCAACCCGCTGCAAAACTACGGTCGCATCTTCTCGATGTCGAACGCCGTCCACCTCGGCTTCGGCCTGTTAAAGGTGCTTCTCATCGTCACCGTCGCCGGCTGGAGCCTGTGGGGCGAGCGCGGCAAACTCCTGAATCTTTCGGCCCAATCGACGGCTGAAATCGGCGCCTACCTGCTCACCGTCCTGCTCTGGACCAGCCTCAAGGTCGGCAGCTCCCTCGGCGTCCTCGCGCTCTTCGACTATGGCTATCAATATTGGAAGCACGAGCAAGATCTGAAAATGACCACGCAAGAGCTGAAGGACGAAGTAAAAACCCAGCAAGGCGATCCGCAAATCGCCGCCAAGCGCAAGCAAGTTCAGCGGCAGATGGTCCTCCGCCGCCTTAGCACAACGATTCCCAAGGCCGACGTCATCGTCACCAACCCCACCGAGCTAGCCATCGCCCTCCAATACGACGCGGAAAAGATGCCCGCGCCGATCGTCATTGCCAAAGGCGCCGGTGTTTTAGCGCAGCGCATCCGGCGTCTCGCCCTGGAAAGCAGCGTCCCCATCGTCGAGCGCAAAGAACTCGCTCGTGCCCTTTACGCCAACGTCGAAATCGGCCAGCAAGTTCCCGCCGAGCAATACGCCGCCGTCGCCGAAGTCATCCGCTACGTCTACCAACTGAAGAAGAAGCCATTGCCTGGATTGAAAGCGGCATAGCGGCTCAATTTGGGATTTTTGATTTCAGATTCATGATTCAAATCCCAAATCATAAATCCCAAATCTGAAATCTGCCACCTCAAGTCTCAAGTCTCAAGTCTCAAGTCTCAGGCCTTCCCTCACGCGTAACCGTATTTGTCAAAATACGCCGCCCACCTCTCGTGAATCTTGTTCTTCACCGCCTTATCGATGTGATGCTTGTTCGTTTTGTAATCCTTTTGCCCCATCACAAACGCGTCGATCTTTTCTCGCACCATTTCATACGGCCCTAGCTCTAGCTTCTCGTACATCTTGCGAACTTCGCCCGCCGGATCGGCCACCAAATCCTCGTATCGCACCTCGTAAATCGAATTTTCCGGCAGCCGTTGCCGCTGCTCCTCAAACGCGGCATACATCCGCGTCAGGCAGGTGAAAACGTACTCTTCTAAACCCTTGTTCTTTGGAAATTGCAGCCCCTGCACTTCATCGAGCGACGGCCAGAGCTTCATCGTCGAAGGATAGAGCGCAAACGGATGCCGCACGATGTGAATGAACTTCGCGCCGGGGAACAACCGCGACAGTAGTTCGACACGCCCCGTGTGCGGCGGCGACTTAAGAAGTACCCGCTTGCCACCGCCGGCCACCGTCAGCAACTTCACGAAATCCACAATTGCCTTCTCAAACCGCGCGACGTCCGTCTCCGCACAGCCCCGCATATCCAAAAACTCCATATATGGCGGCGGATCATTGGGAAACGCCATCCGCAAATACGGCGTCGGCGCGCCGAGTGTGAGCAGCGCAAATTCGTCCTCCTGCGGCCGGTCCCAGCCCGCCGCCATGTTGTCCATCGGCCGCTGTTTGGGTATTAGCCAAAAACCCAGCTTGTTCATCAACCATTCGGTCCACAGGCAATGATGCGGCGCAAAGCATTGATATGTCGTCGGCGAGACGAATCGCTCGTCGAGAAACAGCAACTCGTGTAGATACGTCGTGCCGCTCCGCCAATGGCCGATGATGAAGATCGGCGGGTGCTCGATCTTCGCTTCTTGGAGGCGCCGCCCATACCGCAGCCACTGCACGACCGCGAACAGCGAATTCAGCGGCGTGATGATGCTGATCAAAAAAGCCATCGGCCAGCGCAGTGGATGAATCCGAAAGCCGTGCGACGCCATCAACCCCCACCACTCCAGCGGCCGCATTCCATGCCAAAACCGCGGTGAATACCACGGATACGGATTCGTTTCCAACTTCGGCGGCACTGGTATCTTGCCAGTGTTGGGTGGCACTGGCGTCCCGCCAGTGCTACGCACGGGTGAGGCAGATGTGTCACCGGTCGAGTGCGCGTCAGACTTCTTCCCGGACGGCGCCGCTTCACCCTTGCGACTCGCCCAGCCCTCCGGCAACTCCGCGGTGTGGTTTGTTGGTTTGCTGGCCATAACGCCCAAATTTTAGTTTCCTGACCACGACTGCGGAACCGCACTGCCCTGAATCGACAACCGACTGCCGCCAACCCCAATCAGCCTGCCAAGCCCTTCGCGATCATTCATACCGCCCGCAGCCGCATAATGCTGTTATAAATTTGGCTCACCGGCTCATGATAGATATCGGCGATCGGAATCTTGGTCCCTTCCACAACGAGTTGAATGCATGCGCCGTGAAATTGCCTGTTTTTCCCCAGAACTACCGCTCCTTTCGTGAGCTTGGCGCTGCGAATCTCTTCCCATCGCAATTCGCCGACCAGGTCGCCCTGAATCATCGCCAATCCACCCGGCGAAACAACCAATCCAGCCGCTTCCACATTGACACCGGTGTGTGAACGATTGCTTATGACCAGAGCAATTAATCCCGTCACGACAAAAGTCACGATTGAAATGATGCTCAGGATCAGGGCTCCGTCGTTCCGAATATCGCTACAGTAAGCCAGG
>DASXLL010000376.1:0-42370 GCA_036496265.1 Pirellulaceae bacterium
ACTTACTCAGGAAACCGCTTTTCTGACCCGATACGTGTCCGTAGCCCCACGGCCGCGCGAGACCTGTGAGGGGTCTTCGCGGGCCGTTGGTCTCACCTTAACCAACCCCAAAACCTGTCCAACAATTGGGGTCCACCTCACCGCACTATCCCACCATTTTTTCAAAAAAACTAGCCATGCGTAAACGATGCATAAGCCAGGCATACGATGCATAAAATCCAACCTCCAAAAGCGACGCAACATGATACTAAACAAGTGTTTAGTTATAACGGCGTCGCAAAAACTTTTTAATTCCGCATGCATATGCGTAGAGGTTTAATCCCCCCACAAAAGAACACAATAGAAAACCATCACGTCAGCACTGCCAATTACGAGCACCCGCCCACCCAAAACACTTGCCTTTCACGCCCCCCCAAACTGTCCAGCACGAACCGAAAAACAGGACCGCGCAAACAACGCACAGGATCCTCGCAATCCGATCTTCTTTGCTTCCTTTGCTGCCTTCTGTTCAAAAATCCGTGTCACCCGCGTTCATCCGCGGCCACAATTATCCTTTTTGGTTGCCGTGATGCCGCGCTGGGGCTTCCGCTCAAAACAGCGGATAAATAAACGGCGCGAGCACCGAGCTTTGCACGATGAACAGCACCAGGCCCAAGATGAGGAGCAAAATCAAAATCGGCAGCAGAATGTAATTGCCGCGGCGGAAGAAAAAGCCGATGACGCCGGCCAGGAGCATTGGCAAGCCGCGGTAACGAGCGTTGGCAGCCGCTGGCGTGTCGTCCGCAGTTAGGTCGATGGTTTGCCAAGACGAAGACGACTTCGCCGGCTGATCGGTCCAGCGATAGAAACCGGTCGTCTGCCGCCGCGAAAATCGACTGGCCGGCCACAGCAGCAGGTAATAGACAGCTGTCAGCAATACCGTCATCACCACGTGCCCTTGCCAGCGAGCGACTGTCATCCATATTCGCTCCGGCCAGATCAGCGCTTGCGGCAGAACGACGGCTGCAGCCAGATGCAGACAGCCGAGCACCATCAACGAGCACCACAGCCAATCGAAGCGGCTTTTGACGCAGAAAAAGAGAAACCCGGCGACGAGCGCCAGAATCCAACCGATCGTCAGGCCATAAACGATCAACCGGCGGATTTCGGCCGCTTCGCGGCGCAGCGCAAGCTGCTGCAGGTAGCCGGAGCGCGGCGGTAGCTCACTCGCGGGCATCGAAATTGGATTGTGGCCCGCAGCTTCAATCGAGCTCGAAGCGGCGGAGCCAGGCGGCACGCTCATGATCCGTAAATGGTTTGTTTTGTTGTTTTTCGCGAGACAAAAAGCGATTTCCGATAACGAGGCAATCGATTTCCGTCGCCATGAAACAGCGATACGCGTCTTCAGCCGTGTTCACGATCGGCTCGCCGCGGACGTTGAACGAAGTGTTGATAATCACACCGCAATTCGCTCGCTCGCAAAACCGTGACAGCACGCCGTGCATGAACGGATTGCGTGCCGGATCAACCGTTTGCACGCGGGCCGAATAATCGACGTGCGTGACGGCTGGAATGTCCGAACGAGTTATTTTCAGCAAGTCGATGCCCGTCTTTCCCGCCGCATCCGCCGCCGCCCGTCGATGCTGATTGCTCACCGGATAGACCAGCAGCATGTACGGGCTTTCCTGACGAAGGTCGAAGTAGTCACTTGCTTCGTCCGCCAGCACCATCGGCGCGAACGGCCGAAACCCCTCGCGGAATTTGATTTTCAGATTCATGTGCGACTGCATCGACGCGCTGCGGGCGTCGCCCAGAATCGATCGGGCGCCAAGCGCTCGCGGACCAAACTCCATCCGCCCGCGCGCCACCGCCACGACTTTGCCAGTCTCGATCGATTCCGCAATCCGCGTTTGCAGCTCATCGTCTTCAAGTTCGTCCCAAGTCGCCCCCAGCCGACGCAGAACGGCATCGTCCGAATTCGATCGCGCTGGAATATCCGGTCCCAGGAACGCCCCCCGCATCGCATCCGGCGATTGAACCACTCGCGGCTGACCAAGCTGGTGATGCCAAAACCACAATGCCGCTCCCAATGCACCACCCGCATCCCCCGCCGCCGGCTGCGTCCACAACGACCGAAACGGCCCTTCACTCGACAGCCGGCCCGTTGCCACGCAATTCAGCGCCACGCCGCCCGCCAACACCAGATTGTCGAGTTTCGTCCGCTCATGAACATATCGCCCCATCCGCAAAATGGCCTCATCAACCACCGCCTGAACGCTCGCCGCAATATCCATCTCGCGCTGCGTGATTTTCGATTCCGGCGAGCGTGGCGGCCCACCAAACAAGCGATGAAACCGCTCGCTCGTCATCGTCAGGCCCGTGACGTAATTGAAATACTCCTGATTCAGAATCAGGCTGCCGTCGTCGTGCATCCTCACGACTTTGCTCAGGATTTCATCGGCGTATCGCGGCTGTCCGTACGGCGCAAGGCCCATCAGCTTGTATTCGCCGCTGTTGATTTTGAACCCGCAGTAATACGTGAATGCCGAATACAACAGGCCCAGCGAATTCGGAAACCGCATCTCCTCGCACAACTCGATTGCGTTGCCGCGGCCAATGCCCCACGTCGCCGTGGACCATTCACCCACGCCATCAATCGTCAGAATTGCCGCCTCTTCGTATGGAGACGGAAAAAAAGCGCTCGCCGCATGCGACAGATGATGCGTGCCAAACCAAATCCGCCGTCGAATGCCCAGCTCGTGCGCGATTTCGCGTTCCAGCCAGAGCTTGCTCGTCAGCCAAGGCGGCATCGAGCTCAAAAAACTTCGCAGCCCACGCGGAGCCGTCGCCAAATAACTCGTCAGCAGCCGTTCGAATTTCACCACCGGCTGCTCGTAAAACACAACATGATCGATCTCGTCGATCGACAACCCCGCATCATCGAGGCACCAACCGATCGCATGATGCGGAAAGCCCGCGTCCCCTTTGACCCGCGTGAACCGCTCCTCCTGCGCCGCATTTACAATCCGGCCGTCTTCGACCAGCGCCGCCGCCGAATCGTGGTAGTAAGCGGAGATGCCGAGAATTCGCGTCATCGATTGCTCGCGATCTCGGCAGACGTAAAACTCAGGCCCAGTTTCCGATCCGTGCCGCGAAATTCAGCCGTTATCCGCAGAGCGCTAAGTCTCCGTGCTGCAATATTGGCCGGCATGCGAAACGAATGCGACTCGGCTGCCGCTGGCTTCAATTCGTGCCAATCGTCTTTTTCGAACTGCTCCTCGGGTTGCAGCAATGCCCACACTCGCGCGGATTTTAGGTCAGCTCCGGTTAATCTGAATTCTTCAATCGGCATGGGAAACCGAAGGGCAATCAAGGCGGCCGGCGGCGCAGGTAATTGCAACATACGATCCGTCGTCGCCGGATAATCAAGTTCAAACTCACCGTCGCTAATTTGCCGCACACTCAAATCATCCGGCAGCCAATCATTGATCACCAGTTCATGCGGCTTCAGCGTGTTTTTCGGTCCTAATAGCTCTTGCCACGTTTTCTCCAAATAATCAGCCGCCTGACAAGCAAAAAAATGCGTCGCGGTTGGCCCAGGATGGCTGTCCGCGGGATTGATTCCCCATTTAAGCGACTCCGGCCCGCTCGCGGGCGCATCGCCATACCGTCGAACGAAGTCGTCCAACGTATTCAAAACCTGAACTCCGGCCGCTCGCCACAGCGGCAGCACCGGGGCATAACGCGGCTCGAAATACTCGCGCCCGGGAAAGTGGGGTAAGGTCACGAGGACCGTCGGAATTCGTGACTCCCTAAGAAAATCGCCAACTTGGTCAACAGTCTGTCGATAGCGAGCAAAATTCTCACCCTCCAAGAGCTTCAACTCCCAATCCGGATACGCATACCCATATTCAGGCCCCGTATATTGTGCCGCCAGTTTGTCCCCTCGCAGCGATTCGAATTTGAACGTCAGACTGGGCAACAACCACTTCAGCCGTCTGCGAATCCGCTGTCCGTACGGCGGCCGATCCTGCGAATCGAAAATCTGTCGGACTACCTTCTCATCCGGATCGTTCGTAACGTACCCCCAAATCACCACATCGGGCTTCATTTCGGGAATTAGCTCGCGAGCACAATCGAGCTGCCGGTGCGTGGACCAGCCGGGTTGACCGACGGCGAGAACCTCGACGCTGCGGTATCCGCGGCGCTCGAGCTCGATGGCCAGTTGCCGCCACCAGAGATGGTTGAGCGTGATGTATGGCGGTCCCCAGACAAACGAATCGCCAATGACGAGAATTTTTCTAGGGCGCTCTACGGCAGGATCGGATGGTCGATCTTCGTATAGCGGCTGACCGAGCCAATGCCGCGGCTCGCATTCATTCGTCGTCGTTTTTCGACGATCGTTTTCCTCGACGATCTTGTTGTGCAGCGCCCATTGCTGGCCAGCGGTCCAGCCGCCGCGTTCCAGCGAACCAAGCACGAAGCGGTCAACGGCCAGTAGCAGGCCGAAGACGACTGCCAGTGATGCGAAGCCGTAGGCGACTCCACGCAACGGCAGAACGTAATACGTCTGGCGGCCGACCTTGATTCGGCCCAGCGAATGGACGGCTTTCGGCGGCGAATTCACGTCAGTCACGCACTCCGCTGTAGATCAACAATTGCCGCAGCAGTTTTTGGGAAAACGGATCGCCCATAAGCCACGTCACGGCGACATAGGTCGTTGCCGCGATTGCCGCCGCGGCTAGCACCGCGGCCGGCACCGGCAGTCGAACAACAACCCCCGCAACGAGGCAAGCAGCGAGCGTGCCAATTGCCGCACGGCCGAATTCCCGCAGCGTGCCAGCCAGCATATCTGGTCCCAGCCGAGCGAGCAAAATGACGAGCAGCACGCCTGCATTCAACGCATAGTAGGCGGACGTTGCTGCAACGAGACCGGCGGCTGCATACGGTCCCACTAGTACAAACTTGAGTGCGGCAGACAGTGCGAAAACGATGGCACAAACGGCGACCGGCGCCAACGTGTTGTGCTGGGCATAAAAAGTTCGTGAGAGAAGATCGCCCAGGCCCGCGCCGAAAATCGCGCCCACGTATAGTGCAACAAGCAAGGCGACGGCCGTGGCGTCCGCGGTGGTGAAACGCCCGTGTTCGAAAAGCATGCTTACGACAGGTTGCGCAAACGCGGCGAGGCCGACGCACACGGGGACCATTAAGTACACGAAAAAGCGGATCGCATGAGCCAGCTCAGCGCTGAGCTCGTGCCGGCGGTTAGCGGCCGCATGAGCCGCGATGGCCGGGAAAGCGACCACGGACAGGCCGCTGGTTCCGATCAGCATCAGGGCGTTAATGATACGCCAGGCGTAGCCCATGTGGGCCAGGCTACCGGTGGCGAGCTGCGAGCCGAGATACCGATCCAGCAGTGGATCCAGTCGCCAGAAAAGCGACGCAATAAATAATGGCAGCAGCAACTTGACGGCTCGACTGAAATGTGGCTGCGCGGATACGGCACCTTCACGGCCGCGAACGAACGTTTTGAAGAAGAAAGGCAACAGCAGCGCGACGGTTGTCGCGGCGCCGGCGACGACACCCCAGCCGACGGCATTAATGCCCTGATGCTCATGAAGCAAGAGAACGTAGGCCAGCGTGATGATGGTCCCGACAACGCCCGCGAGCGCCGGGGCGGCGAAACGCCGATAGGCATGAAAAACGGCGTTCAAATAAGCGATCAACGTGTTTGCCAATATGAGCGGCGATAAGATCCGTATGAGTGTGGCGGTCATTTGGCGTTCATCGGCGCCAAAGCCGGGGCATAGAAACGCGACGAGCGGTTCCGCCGCAACCGCGACGATACTAGTGACGGCAATCGAGATTGCGGCTAGCCAAATGCCAAGCTGCGAGACGACCGCGGCTGCGCGGCCCTCATCGCCGGCGGCGCGTAGTTGCGCAACGATGGGCACCAGCACGTAGGCGAGCGAGCCGGCGAGGATCGTGGCGATAACGACCGGTGGGGCGAGAGCCGAGACATAAGCGTCCATTTCAGCCGCGGCGCCGAAGTATTTGGCCAAAACCAATTGTGTCGCGAATTGCAGCAGAAGCTGGCAGCCGGTGAGGGTGGTTACCACTGCGACCGAGCGCAGGGAGGTTTGTGGCTGGGTGGGTTGGCTAAGCGAGCCGGCCTCGATCGAGGTTTCCGTGGTACTCAATGGATGGAAAGGCCGAGAATGAGCAAGATGAAGATTAAGAAGACGAGTAGGAGCAGGACTAAGAGCAAGAACTCTTGCTCTTAATCTTTATCCTTCACTCAATTCGAATCATAATCCGAATCTTCATACTAATCTTACTCCTTTCGTTGGCGAGACCTCGTTTACGAAAGGATCTTCCTGCCGTATGGCCAAACCCATTCGCGTTCTCTTCGCGATCGGCGAAATGTCCGGCGGCGGCAGCCAGCGGCAGTTATTGGAGATCTTGCGGCGGCTCGACCGCGAGCGGTTTCAGCCGCAGTTGTATGCAATTGCCGCGGAGGGGGAATTGCTGGCCGCTGTGCCCGCGGATGTGCCCGTACACGTCTTTGCGAGGCGACGATCGCAGCGATTGTGGCTGTACCCGGGACAATCGCATCGGGCGCGGGTCGCGGACTTAGCAGAAGTACTCGCCGAGCAGGAGATTGATGTTCTTTACGACCGCACGTACCACATGACGCTGATCGCCGCTGGGGCGACGCGGCGACGGCCGACGCCGCGCGTTTCCGTTGTGGTTACCGATCCCAAGCGCGACTTCGAAACGAACCGCGAGCGATTTCGATTAGCGAAACGGCTGCTGTTGAAATGGGCGTATCAGACGGCGGATCAGGTCGTAGCCGTTTCAGAGGGCGTCCGCAAGGCGGCTGTTGCCTACTATGGTCTCCTGCCGGGAAAGTCGCTGGCATTACATAATTTTTTCGACATTGAGCGGATCGACGGACTGGCGACTCAGCTCCTGCCAGCGACGGAAACGCGGCGCGAAGGGGAATGGTTCGAAATCGTTGCTTCCGGACGGCTGCATCCGCAAAAAGGCTTCAACTACCTGCTGGAAGCGATCGCCGAGCTCGTCCACCACCGCGTCCGGAAGCAAGTTCAATTGCGAATTTTGGGTACGGGGCCGCTGGAATCGGCGTTAAGAGACTGTATAGACAGGCTGAAACTCAACGGGCATGTGACGCTCGCTGGCTATGTCGCAAATCCGCTGCCTTATTACAAGCAGGCGGATTTGTTTTGTCTTTCGTCCTTATATGAAGGGATGCCGAACGCACTGGTCGAAGCCATGCTGTGCCAGGTTCCGGTTTTGGCGACCGACTGTCCGAGCGGCCCGGGCGAGATTCTGGCCGGCGGTCGTTATGGTCGGTTGGTGCCACTGGCCAATAGCCGGGCGCTGGCCGATGCGATCGACGACGCAATTTTGAACCTGCAGAAGTGGCAAAAAAAAGTTCAGCCGGCGCGGGAACATATTGAACGGACATTTTCGGCGGAGGAAGGCATTCGGCGAATCGAGAACTTGCTGGCGAGGGTGGCTGGACGGTAACCGTGCGAGTTAGGCGGGGCCATACGGCCGCACAACGCGAGGAGAAAGATTACGAGTAGGAGTAAATTATGAATGTGTTTAAGCGCAGGTTTGGGATTAAGATGAGGATGGAGTAACGAGTGGATATGTCGCGAACGGCCGTTTTTGAAGCGAGTTTGGCCTACTTCCTGGACCCCATCGCGCGGTATCTGGAGGACGATTCCGTCACCGAAATCATGGTGAACGGGCCGGATCATATTTTCATCGAGCGCAAAGGTCGGCTGGAGCAAGTTCCGGCCAAGTTTGATGACGAAGACGCCTTGCTGTCGGCGATTCACAATTTGACGCAATACGTTGGCCGCACTATCAGCGCCGAAAGTCCCATTCTCGACGCTCGCTTGCCAGCCGGCTCGCGCGTGCATGCCGTGATTCCGCCGGCTTCGCGAACCGGGCCTTGCCTGACGATTCGCAAGTTCCGCTCCGACGCGCTTTCACTCGACGATCTATTGCGGCTGGGCACGATCACGCCCGAAGCCCGCGAGTTTCTCGAAATCTGCATCAAGCTGCATAAGAACATCATCGTCGCGGGCGCTACGGGAACCGGCAAAACGTCGTTGCTGGGTGCACTGGCCGGCGCGATCTCCGATGATGAGCGAATTCTCATAATCGAAGACACAACCGAGCTGCGACTGAAGCAAGTTCACGTGGTGCAGCTTGAGTCGCGGTCAGCGTCGGGCGGCGAAGGGGTCAGTTTGCGGCAGTTGTTCGTCGCGGCACTACGCATGCGGCCGGATCGCATTCTGGTCGGCGAGGTTCGCGGCGGTGAAGCGCTCGACATGCTGCAAGCCATGCTCAGCGGCCACAGTGGCGGCTTATCAACCGTCCATGCCGCTACGCCGCGCGATGCGCTCGTTCGTCTGGAAACGCTGTCGCTGATGTCAGATATCGAATTGCCGGTCTATGTTGCCAGGGCACAGGTGGCATCGGCCGTCCACCTCGTCGTGCAAATCACCCGCTTCCCTCAAGACGGCTCGCGCCGCATCAGTCGCATCGCGGAAGTCCGCGGCCTGACGCCCGATCAGCAGTACATCACGGCCGACCTGTTTTCCCTCGAAATGTCTGGCCGCTCACACGACGGCAAGCTGATTTCGGCCCTGAAGCCAACCGGTGAAAAGCCAACATTCAGTCGCGAAGCGAAGCAGTACGGCCTGGAGCACCTGGTGAAGTTATCGAGTGCGTTATGGGACTGAAACCTAGAAAGAATGCGACGCATATGAAAAGCCGTCGCCGCGGCTCAGCCACGATCGACTATTTCCTGCTGATGGCTGTCGTTTTGCCGCTGGCAGCTTTTATGATGCAGATCGCGCCGCGAATGATGCGTTCGGTGTATGATTTACTGACGGTGGTGGTGAGTTGGCCGTTCCCTTGAGCGGAAACTGCAAATGGCGGGAGGATCGAATATGAAACAGCCGCGAAACTTGCTCTCGCGCTTGGCGGCGCCGCTGCGGATAGTCAAACGAATACACGCTGACGAGCGCGGCGGCGTGTCGATCGAAACGGTGCTCATCATCGCGGCGATTGCCCTGCCGATTTTGATCTTTTTGATCAAAGTGGGCTGGCCGCGGATGCAGACATTTTTCAATTCCGGCATGGACAGCCTGGAGCAAGGCTCCGGCACGACGAGCGGCGGCACCGGCAGCTAGATCGATCGACCCGTGTCGCGGAACAGTTGAAATCAGGCCACGAATGCTTGCCACCGCGCTGCTAATCGGCTTAGTCCTTACTGCGGCGATCACCGACGCCACGCGCCACCGGATTTATAACTGGACGACCTATCCCGGCATCATTGCCGGTCTCGCGCTGGCTGTGATCGGCGCACTTTGGCAGCAACTCTCACCAGAATCAGCCGCCGAATGGCAATCCGTCGTCGGCTGGTTGACGCTGGCAGATTCGCTGCTCGGCTTTGCCGCCTGTGGCGCGTTGATGACGGTCTGTTTCGTGCTCTTCGGCGCGGGCGGCGGCGATGTGAAGCTGTTGGCCATGATTGGCAGCCTGGCGGGTGTCGAAAAAGGACTCGAAGTCATTCTCTGGACGTTCGTTTTCGCCGGCTGCGTCGGCGTAGCCGTTTTGATGTGGAAAATCGGCGCGCTGCGGCTTGTACAGCGAGCCGGGCAGATGATGCTCTCGGCGGTTTCGCTGGGCACCGTTTTGCGAGTGCCGACTGACGAAAAGCAGGTGCTGACATTGCCGGTTGTGCTTGCTCCCTGCGTGCCACTGGCACTGCTCGCGACGTTCATTCCGTGGCCGAGGCTCCTATAAGGGGAAGGCCGACGATGGTGCAAACCGCGCTCATCTCGTGTTGGCCGCTTGGCCTGCTACTCGCGGTCGTTTGCTTTGCGTTGACGTTTCTTGTCCAAGGTCCAATGTCCAAGGTCCAAGGTCGGAGAAGCTTTATCGAGGCTTTGGACTTTCGACTTTGGACTTTGGACTTACACCGCGACGAGCGCGGCAGCGTGCAAAGCCTTAGCTTCGTGCTCACCGTGCCTGTCTTCATCATGCTGATGATGTTGGCCGTGCAAGTCACGCAACTCATGATCGGCGAGATCATCGTCAACTATGCCGCCTTCGCCGCCGCCCGCTCTGCGTCAGTGTGGATACCGGCACGAGTCGAAACGCCTTTGGAGCTCGCCAATTGGCTCAATCTTCGTCAATTGACCGGCGACAACGTGAACTACGGCACGGCAATGACGTCTCCCAAGATGGTGCAAATTCACCGCGCGGCGGCGCTCGCCCTGTTGCCGATCGCGCCGTCGCGCGATCTGGGCTTGGGCGATCCGAATGACGCGGTGACGCAAGCGATCGTTTCGGCCTATTCTGCATATTCGTCTGCGTATCAGACCAATTCGCGACTTCCCCAACGGCTGGCCAACAAATGGGCCTATGCCTTGGGGGCTACGACCGTTGATATCAGCACCTATCATCGCCAGTTCGGCAGCGGCCAATCTGGCTATCAAAATGAGCCGCCGCTGTGGGACAGCAATCCGTTCAGTTTCGAAGATTACTATCAGCCGGGAGTCGAGATTGGCTGGCGCGATGAAGTGACCGTTAAGGTGACGCACAATTTCGCGCTCTTGCCGGGGCCCGGCCGCTTGCTCGCTCGGAGCATGACCGGCGCAGCGACGAATCGGATCCAGGAAAACGCCGGGATTTACTATGTACCGCTTTCCGCGAGCGCCACGATGGTGCCCGAAGGCGAAAAATCGCTCACGCCGTTTGTGTTTACGCCGTTTTGGCCGTAAAAAAATGGTCCAAAGTCCAAAGTCCAAAGTCCAAAGTCGGAGTGCAAGGTTACGAACCTTGGACCTTGGACCTTGGACTTTGGACTTTTGCCGCCGCCGTGGCTCCATCAACCTGGCGACCGTCTTCGCCTTGTTGTTGTTGGCGTTCCTGCTCGGCATGGTGCTCAATGTGGCCCGCCAGGTCGATAACAAGATCAAACTTCAAAACGCGGCTGATGCGGCGACGTATTCGGGCGGCATTGTGCTCGCGCGCGGGATGAACTCGGTCGCGTTCAGCAATCATCTACTCTGCGAAGTGTTCGCGATGACGGCGATCATGCGCGAGGCCCGCGATCGCCACGGCGAGCCGCTGGTGCCGGAAATTCTTAATGCCTGGAATCAGATCGCGCCCAAGCTGTCGCGGGCGCCCTCGCTGCCCGATTGGCCGTATCCCAAATTCAGCGCTGCCGGCAACGCCATTCCGCAAAAGACGCCGCTCGAACAGACGATGGTCACCAAATATGGCGAGTGGATGGCCGCTTCCAGCGAGTTGGTGTTGCCGCTATTGGAGCAGATTCTGCAGCAAGAACTGATCCCGCAGTTTCAACGCGAAGTGATTCAAGCGACGCCGCAAATGGCGCAAATCGCCACCGCCCGGATCGCCGAGCAGCACACTGGCCGCCCGCTGCCGTGGGATCAAAGCCGGCCGCCGATCGAGGCCATTCTGTGGCGGTCGATCATCGATCCGGTCGGCGGAGGGACCGAATCGGCTCAAGGCACGCTCCCCGCCATCGGTCCTGACAATCCGCAATATGATCTCAATTCCGCCCTCGCCGCGCGCAACAATTACGCTCGTAACTATCTCAATCTGTGGAATTATTCCCTGATGCAGCGATTCGACGATCAGAACCAAGGCGTGGCAAGAATGTCGGCGTTTGGTGGTCTATGGCGCGGCTTTACTTGTGCCCAGTTGCAGCAGCTCATCAGCGAATATCCCAACAGCAATTTGCCCCAGTTGATTCGAGAGGCGCCACCCACCGTCGCGTCAGTGCAGAAAGATTGGCTGACGAACAATTATCAATTCGTCGGCGTCGTCTACCGTCGAAAAGTCGCTGCCGCGGTGCCCAAAGTATTCAGCGACACGTTGACCGCGGATAATCAGACGTTTGCCCAAGGGATGTTGTTCGTTCCGCGTTCCCGGCCGGTCGATGTCGGCTGGTGGCTGGTCAAGGGTGAGTGGCAGTGGGGCTTCATTCACGGCGAGCTGTGGAACCAGCAGCGCTGGGGAGCTCCACGACAAGTCTGGGACCTGTGGAACCAGGGCTGGACGTTTCAGCTCGTTCCCGCGGTTTCTCCCGCTGTTCCTTCCATTCTGATGCAGCCGCCGCAATCGCCCTATATCTCTGCCGCGGTGAACTCCCAACAACAACCCCATTTAAATGACATGTCCGTCACCGACGTGATTCGCCTGACAACACATTAACCACTAGCCGGGACCAAACTTGGTCCCGGAGCGCCGCAAAAAAATGCTATTTCGAAAACGCCGTCCAGGAGCGAGTTTGCCCCCGGCCGATGAAATTGATGAGGGTGCTTGGCGACGCAATATGGCGAGGCCCGCAGGTTCGCGCTCCGGTCTCGCTCCCGTCGAGCTCGTTCTCGGTATCCCGCTCGTCCTAATGGTCATGGCACTCTCCGTAATCGTTGGCAATGCCGCCTGCTGGAAAATACGCGCCACTGTCGTCGCTCGCAACGAAATCTGGTCCACCCGCAAGCCCCGCAGCGACACGCCGGCGGATCCCTGGCCCCCCGGTTGGCCGCAATCGGCCAGCATGAACCATTCCGGCAGCCGGCCGCTCTCGGACCTCAATGTGTCGGCGTTCCAGAATTCGCTTGTTCACGGGCCACTGCCCAACGTTACCGTCAACTCGCAACTGCTCGATCCCACGCTCTCGGTTCGTGTCGGCTCCGACTATATCCAGCGCACACCGCCCATGTTGGCCGGCGTCGGTGACTACTCGTTCACCGTCGAGCATCCGCTGCTCGATGGCACGTGGGCTTATTGGCAAACCGGTCAATACGGCAACGATTCACGCCGCATGCCCAGTCTGTACCCCAACACGCCGCCGCAAAATAGCGGCGAAAAAGCTGCTTACGATCAGGCCTATCAGGCCATCTCCAACGCGTCCTTTCGCTCTGACCTCGCCGTTCTCGACCATGACGAGGAGCTGCGGGCGTATTATGGCAACTACAGTAATTTTCATCCCGGCATCAACTTTTGCAGTCTCGACCCAACCTACGTGCGTGAAAAATACATCGTCAGTCCGAATGGCCTGCTCGCTCGCATCGCGAATGTCCCCAAGACCATCACGAACCGCTTTTTGAGCATGTATCGTTCGCAGCTCGCTACGCTGAAAGCAGCTTTGCAAGCCGCGCAGCAATCCGGCAGTCCTCCGCCGCCTGGTATCCAGTCACAAATCGACGCCCTTGAGCAGAAGGTTCAGACGCTGCAGGACTATCTGTCGTCGCTGAGTTAAGCCCGCCGTATGAGCACATTGCCAGACAGATCGGCGGACTACGGCACGCTCGCGCAGCGAATCAGCGGCTGGACCACGAATATCCTGGCCGCCGCGATCGTAATCGCAATCGGGCTCGCCCTTGGCTGGCAAATCACCGGCTGGTTTCGCGAACCGTCGGCCGCGACGTCGCTCAGCGAGGGTGCCAACGTTTCCGTTAACCTGCCTGCGATCGCCAACGAGCACGAATTCCTGACCAGCAGCGGCCTCGTCAAAGTCCAACGACAAAACGGAACTCCCACGGAAGCCATCGAAGCCATGCGGGCCTTCTGTCGCGAAAAACCACTCGCCACTCAGCCGCGAACCATCGGCCCCGGTGAAGCCGCCTTCGTCAAACAACTTATGGCCGAGCCGCCGCTCGAACAATCGCCGCCGATTGCCCTGTTTCAGCCGCCCGGACAAGCCTTGATGGTCGTCGCTGTCGATCGCGAACGAAGTCAAATCGTCGGCTGGAGCTTCGCCACTCCCGCGCCAGGCGGTGCCTGGTCGCTGTATCATTTCCGGCCAAAGTGAGTAGCCTGATAGATAGCGTCTCGAATCTTGAACCCACGCATTCCTTTGAACCTACGACTGCAAAAAGAGTTGACCTCGAAACACACGAAAAAGGGCAAGTAATGGCGAATTTTCGTGTATTTCGTGTATTTCGTGTCTTTCGTGGTGAATTCCTTCCTGCTTGACTTCCATGAACGGGTCGAAAGTAGCTTTGATCGTCGCGGCGGTGCTGGGCGTGCTCGGCGCGGCGGTGAACTGGGTTTATCTCGATAGCAAGACCAAGCAATTCGAACGAATCGAGTTTCTCAGCGTCGCCCCTGGCGTGACGATGCTGCCGGGCGATCGCTTCACTGAAAGCAAGCTCGCCCCCCTGGCGATTCCCAAGGACAATGTTGGCAAAGAACTCTTCGCCCAAGCCATTCGCTGGTCCGATCGGCAAACGGTAATCGGGATGACCGCCGCTTATTCGTTCGATGGCGGCGAGATCATTCTGCGGCAGCGTCTCAAGACGCCGCCGCCTACGATGGAGCTGACCCGCGAGGACGAGCGCGGCCTCCCCGTGCCTGTCGATACGCGGTCGTTCGTCCCCGCCCTCGTAAATCCGGGCGACATGGTCTCCTTTCTCGTTAGTATCGGCGGTCCGCCGCCCGCGCCGCCCAATGCCGAAGGCGGCGACGGCAACGAGCCCACCCCAGCCCAATCCGTCGTCCGGCCGTCCCTCACCGGCAGCCAACATATCGAAACGATCGGCCCGTTTCGCGTCCTCTCGATCGGCAACCGGCTTGGCAGCGCCGACGTGCTCAAAGCCTCCGGCTCTTCGCAATTTCAAGAGAACGTCATGATGATCGCCGTGAAAATGCACGGCGATCAGCTGGAACCGAAAGCGGTCAAGTTGCTGACGATGCTGCAAGCCGGCGGGGCGAGACAGGCGGGTGTGCTGTTACATCCACGAACAAACAAATGACGAAGCACGAATGACAAATGACAGCTAACGCATGAAGATCTGGTTCAACAAACTCCAAGACTCGCGCCGCTCGTTCATCGAGCTAACGGCCTCCGAAGTCTCGATTGGCCGTGATGCAACGTGCGACGTTGTCCTCCCGAGCCCACTCGTCTCGCGCAAACACGCCGTGGTTCGCATCAACGGCGAAAAAATGGAGCTGGAAAACGTCGGCCTAAATAGTTGCGTCGTGGGGCAGCAAGAAGTATTCGGCGGCCAGGTCGTTTCGTTTGGCCTCGGCGATCGGCTGCGGATTTGGCCCTACACAATCACGTTCGAGCAAGAAGCTGCCCCGACGCTGAGCCGCGCCGAAGTCGAAATCCATATCCGCACGCAGCTCGCCGATTTGGAGCTAGAGATTCATAAGCAGCTTCTGGCCCGCCTCGACCTCGTCGAAGTCGAAAGCCAGGGCCAATCGCTTCGCGAGCGCGTGCTGCTGTTAGAAAATCACATCGAAGACATCTGCCGAGAGCTAGGCCTGTTCCACGACCGCAACGAAGGCCTGCTCGCCGAGATTGCCGGCGTGGCGCTTCGCGACTTGCTCATTCACCAGCTCGTCATGGAAGCTGATTGGCAGGCCCCGCCGGATCTGGCGATGCTTACCAGCAACGAGTTCGATGTGCCGGCGACGCTCGTACCCGAGCGCGAGACTGAGTTGCACGCGCTGCTGCATCACATGCGGACGCGCCTGGAGCTGAAAGACGAAAAAGACGCTGACCGCCGCATCGAGCGGGTCGAAAAAGGCTATGCCGATGTTTCCCCACTCATCCGCCCGCATCTCCACGGCGAGCTCCGCAAATATCTAATTCAGCGGACGCTCAAAAAGGACCTCAAAGACACCGTCTTCGGCTTCGGCCCGCTGCAAGATCTGCTCCGCGCCCCCAACATCAACGAAATCATGGTCGTCGCTCACGACCAGATCTATTTCGAGCGCGAAGGCGTCATCGAGCTCTCGGGCCGCCGGTTTCTCTCGCCCGAAGTAACCGAAGCGATCATCGAACGCATCGTGGCCCAGGTCGGCCGCCGCATCGATAAAAGCCAGCCGCTGGTCGATGCCCGCCTGCCCGACGGTAGTCGCGTCAACGCGATCATTCCGCCGCTCGCCGTCCGCGGCCCCTGCCTGACGATCCGCAAATTCGGCGCGCGGCAATTCACGATCGACAGCCTCATCGAACGCGGCTCGATCACCCGGCCCGCCGCCGAATTTTTGCGGGCCTGCGTCATCAATGAGCGGAACATTCTCGTCTGCGGCGGCACCGGCAGCGGCAAAACGACGCTCCTCAATATTCTCTCCAGCTTCATTCCCCACCGGCAGCGAATTGTCACCATCGAAGACACAACCGAGCTCAAGCTGCTGCAAGACCATGTCGTTAGTCTCGAAAGCAAGCCGGCCAACGTCGAAGGAACCGGCGCTTACACCATCCGCGACCTGCTAAAAAACGCCCTCCGCATGAGGCCGGATCGAATCATCGTCGGTGAATGCCGCGGTCCTGAAGCCCTCGACATGCTGCAAGCCATGAACACCGGCCACGACGGGTCGCTCACCACCGTCCACGCCAACAGCGCCGAGGAAGTCCTCCAGCGCCTCGAAGTTCTCGTCCTCATGGCGGCCGACTTGCCGGTCACCGCCATTCACCGCCAGATCGAGTCGGCCGTCGATCTGGTCGTCCACATCAGCCGCGTCGCCGGCGGCAGGCGCCTCGTCACCGAAATTGCCGAGATCGACGGCGTCAACCCCGAAGACGGCCGCGTCCGCGTCCGCGACATTTTCAACCTCCGCGGCACCACCGACTCGCTCCAGCCCACAGGTTACTTGCCGTCCTTCGTCGAAGAGCTCGTCAACAAAAACCTGCTCGAACCCAAATTCCTCTACGCCCGCCAAACCAACCAAGGCCCAGCCACCAACGGCCGCCAAAAGTAGGGTGGGCTGTGCCCACCATTGCGCCGCATGAACGCCGTCCCCCTCCTCTCCAGCCTCCTCTTCGCCTCCGCCGCCGGCCTCGGCGCGTACGCCGGCCGCGACACGCTCTGGGTGGCGTTCGGTTGGATCGAGCGCGACGTGGGCGACAAGCTCCGCGCCCTGCGAATCGCGCCGAAATCGCTGCATGCTCTACTCGTCGGCTGGCTCGCGACGATGGCCGCCATTTTCCTCATGCTCGGCCTGCTGCTGCATAGCCCTGTCATCGCGCTCCTGGTTTGTGCGCTTTTTGCGGCTTTGCCGTGGTATATCGTCCGCCGCCTTGCCGAGCGCCGCCGCCAAGCCATCGAAGATCAACTCGCGGATGCGATGGTCTCCTTCTCCAACGGCGTCCGCGCCGGCCTCTCCATTCCCCAAGCAATCGACATCCTCGCCGAGCAATCGCCGCGCCCCGTTCGCGACGAATTCCGCCAGATCGTCAGCGAGTTTAACCTCGGCAAGCCGCTCGAACAAACGCTGACCGAGGCCAAAGAACGACTGCACAGCGACAATTTCTCGCTCTTTGCCGCCTCGCTGCTCGCCAGTCGCCGCAGCGGCGGCAAGCTCAACGAAACCGTCGAACGCATTGCCCGTTCTGTTCTCGAAATGCAGCGCCTCGAGCGCAAAGTCCAGAGTGAAACGGCCCAAGCCCGCAAATCGGCCGTCTATATGGCCATCGCTCCAGCCGCCATCCTCGTTGTCTATTACTTCATCGATCCCGCCAACACCACGGCTTTGTTCACGACGTTTTACGGCCAGATCATGATTTGCATCGCGCTCGTATTCAACATCGTCGCCTACCTCTGGGCCCGCGTGATCCTAAGCCCAGACATTTAAGCCTTGGTGATTCGATGGATATGATCGGCAGTTTGCTCCTCGGCTCCTCCCTGGCTCTCCTCGCTTGGTGGTTTGTTCGCACTATGATCGAAGCCGACGAAGAGCATGACGAGTGGCGATACGACCGCGTCCGCATTGCTGAGCTGAAACGCCACGACAGCCTCTATCGGCTGCTCTATCCGCTCTTCATCCCGCTCGCCCGCGTCAACCGCAATCTCTTCCGCGGCTCACTGCCCGAAATAAGCCGCGAAATACAAGCCGCCGGCTTGCCGCGGTTTTGGCTCCCCGAAGAATACCTCGCACGTTGTGAACTGCTGGCTATCGCCTTGCTTCCTGCCTATATCATGGGCGGACTCAGCATCATGGGATCGCCCGGCTCGGTCATGGCCATTGTGTTTGCCGGTCTCACTGCTTATCTCCTCCGCCGCAACCTCGCCAGCCGGGCCGCCACTCGCCTCACGCGTCTCAAACGCCGTCTCCCTTTCTTCCTCGACCTGCTCACGCTGCTTATGGAAGCCGGCTCTTCGCTGCTCCAAGCCCTCGAAGAAGCTGTTCATGAATTTCGCGGCCAACCCGTGTCGCAGGAGTTCGGCCGTGTCCTGGGCGACATCCGTCTCGGCCGCACCCGTACCGAATCGCTCCTTGCCATGCGCGACCGCTTGCAAGACGGCGAGGTCGGCGGTGTCATCGGCTCGATCATTCAAGGCGAAAACCTCGGCACGCCGCTGGCCCAAGTTTTTCGGATGCAGGCGGATGTGCTCCGCGTCAAACGCAGCCAGCGGGCCGAAGCCGTCGCCGGCGAAGCAGGCGTGCAAATGCTGCTGCCCGCTGTGCTTGTCATGGCGGCGACTGTCATCGTGATTTTGGGGCCATTCGTTCTCAACTATCTCAACTTCGGCTTCACGCTGTAAACCAGACTGGCATAGCGTTTGTCCTTAGCTCTTGTTGTTCGTGTTAACGGCTAACATTTCGGACTATTTTTTCTTTTGAAGAAATTGGAAGTGTTTGCGACTGTTTGAGTTACGGATTGTGTTAGCGCTCACATGTGTTAGCCGTTAGCGCGACGCGTGATGGCCTGGAGTCGCTGTAAGTTGTGAAAGAACGTCGCTGGCGAGGTATTGGGCCAGGGTTGCCACAATGGCATGAATTGCGGCCCATGGAGGGAGCTGCAAATTTTATACCATTGTACACTATTACGATAGCTGGCCGGATTTTGGTTTATGTGCTTGCTGGTTGTAGCCGTTTATCGCAGTTGCAGCTTGATCTTGCGGAGGTCTTCTGCTTCCGGCCGCTGCTTGTAATACGCATCGAGCGGATAGCAGCCGCTGGGTAGGCTGTTGCGGGGGGCGGTGGTGCAGTCGCTGAAGGTGCGGCAGATTTTTTTGCGCTCGGTTTTGCCGATCCGCAGCGTGTCGGCTGGCATTTCGGGATACGACAGGACCATGCGGCCGAGGCCGACCATGTCGATCCAGCCGGCGCGGATGAGGGCTTGAGCCACGTGTGGGATGTACTCCTGCAGGTAGCTGTAACCGGTACCGACCATCGGCAAGTCTGGCACGGCCGCTTTGCAGGCCCGCGCGGCTTGAATTTGGCGCACGACGCCGACGAGGGGATCTTCTGGGGGTTGATAGCCGTCGCTGGGCGGAAAGATCGCTGGCCGCTGGATGTGCGGATTGTAGTAAGGACTGCCGCAACTGATGTTGGCTGCTAAGACGCCGGCCGCTTTCAGGCGCCGCAATAAGTCAAAGCCTTCAGCCAAGTCGTATTCGAGTGGGTCATCTTCGCGTGCGCCAAAGCCGTAGCGATATGGCAATAGCTGCTTGTAAGCCATCGGCTCACCAATCTCGCGGCTGGTCTTATAGGGCAGCGAGTCGAAGATGCTTAGCCGCACGAGGACGTGCAGATCGGGATAGTGGTCTTGAATTCGGCCGATGATCGTGAACAGGAGCCGCGTGCGGCCGTCCAAATCGCCGCCGAACTTTCCTGGTCGCGACCGCGCACTCAAAAACTCGTGCAGCAGATAGCCGTGACAGGCTTTGATATCGACAAACTGATATCCGACATCGCGAGCCAGTCCCGCGGCTGCCACATAAGCATCGATCAGTCGTTCCAAATCATCGTCAGTCCATACAATCGAATTATCATCCGGCTGGATGCCAAATTTCGCATCCAAGAGCGGATGGTGATAGGCAATTCGCGGCTCCAATGCCTTCGAATTCGGGCGGCAGAAGCGTCCTGAATGCGTCAGTTGCAAACCAACCGCCAAATCATCCGTCGAACCAAACGCCTCACGATGCGCCGCAACGCACTCGTTCAAGAGCGCCGCCAGCCCCGCCTTGTTGCTCTCCGTTGCCAATGTCTGGTTCGGGTTCGCTCTTCCATCCGGCTGCACTGCGGCCGCCTCGCCACCCCAAATCAGCTTCGCGCCGCTTTTGCCAAAATGCTTCCACCGCCGCAGCGTGAACTCACTGGGCGACCCATCCCGATTGGCGTCCCAGCCCTCCATGGGATGAATGCACCAGCGGTTGCCGACCTTCAGAGGGCCAATTTGTAAGGGCTGAGCCAGCGGCGAACTTTGCGCCGCCGTCAGAATCCCGTCGTCAACGGGCAGTTCCAGCCCCAGTTCTTCCAACCGCGCGCGAAAATCAGCCACCGTCTTGAGCTGGGCAACTTTGGGATACTCCGGCATACAGTCGAGGGGCTGAATCCTGCATTTAGTTATGGGTTCGATACGACCGTCGTATTTTCTTGAACACCTGGCGAAGGGGGCAATCGACCTTTTATTGCCTTCACGAGCGCACCTGTGCTGCGATACTCGCGGATGCCCTTAATCAGAAAGAACACACCTAAGATCATTGTGATTAGGCCAGCGCTAAAAAACGCCATGAATACCTTTCCTGCCAACTCGACGGACAGAAACGTCGCCGCAATTGTTGCGAAGATCGAGAGGAGAGAGATCCCAAAATTTAAGCTAAGGGAAACATTTCCTCCCCGCGCTAAATCATGCAATTCGTCCTCGCTCACCGTGTAAGCGCGAAGTTCTCCCAGAGGCGCAACCCGAAAAGCAGGTGGAGGCTGCGACCCACTCATGCGTCATTTCCTCGAATCACTCGGACGGAAGCGCGAACCGTACCGGCAGCGCCACCAAGATCGATCGCCACATGCCAATGCGCCTGATGCGGTGGGCGGATTTTGTAGGGGCTAGTTCGCACATAGCCGCCATAGTAGCGATATGCTTGCCCATTTTGGTAGCTCGTGAAATTGGCTGAGTCCATGAGCAATACATTGGCCGCATTTGTGAGGGTCACTTCAATTACGGACTCAGAGCCAATCGCGCCGAGGTCGTAGCGAAGAAATTGAGGGCTGGTTTGCGTGGCCATAGTGCGTCTCCGTGTAATTAGTTTAAATGTACTGCGGCTTCAGGCCAAGATGCACGTAGCGCTCAATGAATTGCTGAAAGGTCAAGAGATCTCATTATGTGAAACGTACTCTGGATACGCCGAACAGGTGTGACTTTAGGACAGTTTTCTACACCTCGACGGGGACGAGATTGCTGAAGATCAACCGGAACTTCCGCTCTTCATTATCTTGAAAAAACCGCACCGTCGCCGTTCGCTTGGGACCGTTGCCCGAGAGGGCGATGATCGTGCCGGTGCCATATTGCGGATGCTCGACCGCCATTCCATGCCGAAATAGATTCGGCGAAATCCGCGGCTTCTCATTCTGAGCTAACAAATTCGCGGCAGTGACCAATCCGCTCGTTAATGCCACGTTTTTCTGTCCGCGTTTTTTCTGGCTAACTTCCTCATCTTGCGAAAAATCTGCGTCATCCATCCCGGTCACCTGCGAGGCCTCCGCCTCAAAGCCATCATCCGTTCCGGGCTCGAATCCGTCCTCGCAATCGGGCGTCGTCCGCCGGCTGCCAACGCTGTCCGACATTTTCATCTCATTCCGCGGCAGCTCCATCAAAAACGAACTCGGCACCGTCGGAGAAGATTGGCCGCGAAACGACCGATACTGGGCATAGCTGATCTGCAATTCCTCCCGCGCTCGCGTGATGCCGACGAACAGCAGTCGCCGTTCCTCTTCCATCTTCTCTTCATCGTGGCGGCTCCGCTCATGCGGCAGCAAGCCCTGCTCGCACGCCACGATAAACACCGCCGGAAACTCCAGTCCCTTCGCCGCGTGCAGCGTCATCAGCGTCACGCGGTCCGTCTCCGTCTCCCAGGCGTCCGTATCGGCCACCAGAGACGTTTCCTCCAAAAACTGCTCCAGCGAATTGGACTCAGGATGCTTCACGTCAAATTCGCGAGCTGCTGTGAGCAATTCCTCGATATTTGCAAGGCGATCCTGTTCCTCCTCCGATTCACTATTCTCTAGCACCTCGCGATAACCCGTCTCGCTCAGCACGAGCCCCACGATTTCCTCCACGGCCCCATGCACCGCCAAGCCAATCCGATCGAACAGCGCCACGAACTTGGCCACGGCGACGGCCGATTTTTTCGACAAACCCTCGATAATTCCCGCCCGCCGGGCCGTTTCCAGCAGCGGCAATCCATTCATCCGCGCATGATCCCGTAGCCGATCGATCGTCGCTTTGCCAATGCCGCGCGTCGGCGTATTGATTACCCGCAATAGCGCGACGTCGCTCCGCGGATTATTCAGCAAATGCAAATACGCCAGGATGTCCTTGATCTCTTTCCGCTGATAAAACTCGAGCCCATTGACGATCTGATAAGGAATGACATGCTCGCGCAGCGAATGCTCGATCTGCCGCGACAACGCATTCGTCCGATAAAAAATCGCGAAATCTCGTGGCCGTCGGCTCTCTTTGTGAACCGCCGTTGCAATCCGTGCTGCGATGTCGTCCGCCTCGTCACGCTGCGTCGGATATGCCGTGAGCTGCACCCGCGAGCCTTCGGGATTGTCGGTGAACAGCCTTTTGTCCTTCCGCCGCACGTTGTGGCGAATCAACTCGTCGGCGACGCGCAAAATCGCCTTCGTCGAGCGATAGTTCTGCTCCAGCCGCACGACCTTCACCCGCGGGAAATCCTTCTCGAACTCCAAAATGTTGCTCAGATTCGCGCCGCGCCAGCCGTAAATCGACTGATCCGGATCGCCCGTCACCGCCAAATTCGGAAAATCCACCGACAGCGCCCGCACAATCGCATACTGGGCCAGATTCGTGTCCTGATATTCATCGACGAGAATATGCCGATACCGTTCATCCAGCCGCTGTCGCACTTCCGGATTTTCCTTGAGCAGCTTCGCGACATGCAGCAGCAAGTCATCGAAATCCACGGCGTTCGCGGCCAAGAGCCGCCGCTGATACGCCGGATACACCCGCTGCACGATCCCGCCCACAGCATGCCCTCGCCGCGGCACATACTCGTCTGGCCCCATCAAATTATTCTTGGCCCACGAGATCGCATGCATGATCGCCTCCGGAGTCGTGTGCGACAAATCGACTCCCTCATCCAGAATCGCCTCGGCCAGCATCTTCCGGCTGTCATCCATGTCGTAGATGGAATAATTCTCGGCCAGCCCCACCAGCTCGCCATATATCCGCAGCGTCCGCGCACAAAATCGGTGAAACGTTCCCATCCACACCGTCGGCAGTCCTACCAGCCGCCCTAACCTCGCCTTCATCTCATCCGCGGCCTTGTTCGTGAACGTCAGGGCCAGAACGTTCTTGCCATTGATTCCCTGCTGCAACAGATTCGCGATCCGGTGCGTCACCACCCGCGTCTTTCCGCTCCCCGGCCCCGCCAAAATCAGCAGCGGCCCATCCACATGCCGCACCGCCTCCAGCTGCGGCTGAGTGAGCGATTCGAAGATGTGGGCATCCGTTGCGTTATGCTCGGTTGTTTCCATACGTCGTCCGTTTACGTCCTCCAATGCCATATCACTTGCATCATCACATTGAATCCAATTACCAGCGGAAGACAGCCCCAACGAATCAAAAGCAGATCGAAGCGGGCGGGACGCTCGGGCTTTCGTAATATCGCCACCAATGCGCACGCCCAAAAAACAAGCAGTCCTCCCCCTGTTGCGCGAGCCGACTCGCCGAAATCGAGCATCAGCATCGACACGATAGCGACGGCGAAGGAAAAGGCCAGCGCCATCCGAATTGGAGCGCGGTAATCGTCAGAAATGGCGGGAGCCGGCAGCATGATTCGTATCACTCATTATAAAACTTTTGCCCTTCTTCGCGCTGCTATCACCATCTAGCTAGCATCGCCAGTTCATTTTTCTCCAAAATTACTGCCCAAAATCGACACAAATCGATAGGTCATTGGTTATACTCGTCGCCCATGATCACTGTAGGGAACGCCCTCCGTGGCGTTCCGTTTTCGCGATTGGAGCCAACCGCGGAACGGCACAGAGGCCGTTCCCTACAGAACACATAACCCAGGGAGGGATCCATGAGTCGTACCCGCATTCCACTCAGTCGTCAGGATGAACAAGCCCGCCTCATGAAGGAGCGGCTGGAAATGAGCACCGCCGAAATCGGCCTCTCGGTCCGCACGACCAACTGCCTTGAAGAGCGCGGCATCTTCACTGTCCGCGATCTGCTCAATAGCACGCCCGATCAGCTTCTCAGCATCGCCAACTTTGGTGAAAAGACCCTCGAAGAGGTCTATAAAGCCCTCGAAAAATTCGGCTTCTACCGCAACTCCCGCCAAAAAGCCGTCGTCGCGCTAGTGTAGGCCGCGACCGCTTCCGGCCGTTCATCGCGACCGCCAGCCCCTTGCCGGCGGAGCGATCATTGGAAGCTACAAGCTGCTCCCGTCTCCCGGGCGCTGCCTGGCTATCCCCGCGCCCACTATTCCCCCCGCCGCAAATCCACATTGCTGCTAGTTTGCGTCTGCGCATACCAGGCCCGCCAGGCCTCAATGTCGTAATGAAGATTTCCCGCGTCGGGATAGAGCTGCGATAGGGCGCCCCGCACGTCGGCATTTTGCACGTGCTTTTTGATCACCTGGGTCTTGCTGCCCATGCTCATGCCGCCGGCGCCCGGCGAACCGCTGGGACTGAACGAATTGGTCATGCTGCCAGGCGGCCCGCCTTGCTGAATAATTTCCTGATGGGTAGTCACCAGCGCATTGATCAGCGGCAGCGTAGCGTCCTTATTTTGAAAATAGCCCAGGCAATACCCCGCCCGGTTCACGCGAATATTGTCCTTGCTCTTTAGCTCGCTGATAAAAGCGGAAAGCACCGAGTGCGAACCCTGCCGCTTCAACTCGTCCAGGCACGCGTCGCGAATACCAGCGTCCGAATCGGTCATGGCTACACGCACGAGCGTGCCCTTGGCTAATCCCGGAGGCAGCTTGGCCAGAATCTCCAGGCATTTCCGCCGCACTGCCCGCGGCTGTTCACTGTTGCCAATAATCTCCGCCAGCGCCGGCGCCGCCGCCGGATTGTTGATCGCGTTGAGGTTTTTCTCAGCCGCATCGTGCTGACGACCCCCCGTCGCGACCTGCTCGATCCACAAATAGATGTCCTTCCGCAGCTTCTTTGCCGCCAACTCCTGCTGCGTCTGGCTACTCTCGATCTCAATCTCTTGACGCGTTCGCCACGCTCCCTTGTAACGCACATAGCCCACGCTCTGCATGTACTCGTCCTGCGTCAGCCAGCGACTGCCATGCTTCTGATAGCCCAGCGCTTTCCGCGCGTCGGCATAATTTGGATCAAGCGCCAGAACGGCCTGCAAATGCCGCTTTCGCTGCTCCAAAAGCCCCGCCTCCTTGCACCATTCCGCCATCCCCCATTGCGCCTCGACCGTATTCTCCAACTTTGGCAGGAGCGCTTCGTACTGCTTATCGAGATCGGTCTTGGCAATCACACGATAAACAGCGCTATCCGCCAGCGCCAGCTTTATCCCTTCCTCCGTCCGCAACTGATAAGGCTGTCCTCGCTCGCGGTTGGGATTGAGAATCTGTCCCTCAACGCGGCCGCCGGATTTGAGAACAAACACTTCGGCTTGTGCCGCCGCGAGCGCCAGTGTGACGCTTAAGAAAATAAACGGTTGAATGAGCCGGATTTGCATACAAATCGCCCAATCTCCATGCCGGCCAAGCAGGCTTCCGGCCGCAACTGCCCCTTGTCCAGTATAAGCAATAATATCCGGAAAAACGATGCGAAATCCGAATACCAGCCGCAAAGGTTGATCGGCGTTGCGGTCTCGTAGCTGGCTACGCCGCACCTATCGACCGTCGGGGGGCAGTGATCCCGCGCGTGCTGGAACAAGGCGAATGAGAGCTCGTTACAACGAGCTACAGCAGCCGGACCGGGCCATCGGCCAGAGAGCGAAGGCCTTCGAGCGATACCCGACGCTGCGACTTGCTCTTGGCGTTGCGACTGCCGGTCGATTTTTCGCGCAGGATGGATTGAAACACCGCTGAGATTTCCGCGGCTGATAGCTCGCGGTTTTTTTCCTGACTTTCATCAAGAATGGCCGGTGTTGTCGCAACCGTGGCGCCCAGGACGATATCTTCACACAGCTCGTCGCAATACGCGCGGCTGTCCCACGTGGCCAGCGACGATTCACCGTCGCGAATGGATTCAATGTGAGTCGGCGTTAGACGCGTTGTGGCTGCACCGTTCAGATTTTGCAAAGCTTCGGAGCCGTCAATCGCTGAAGCCGATTCGGAATCGGCGTCGATCGCGTCGAGCGAATCGGGTAAGCACAATGCCTCACTGACGAGCGAATCTCCGGCTGGCGCATTCTCTGTCGCCGCGGCCAGCGCGCTCAAACGCGATAGCGCCGCCTGCCGGCGAATCGCGGCGCGGTCGGCATAGTTGGCCGCCGGCTTGACTGTGGTGGAACGGCTTGTCGAGCTGACGGCGAACATCGTCAGCGCGAGAAAGCCCAACATGAGTCCGAAGGCGGAGGAGGGGCGATTCACGTCGTCTGTTCCGGTGTCTGGAGGATGACGGCATGCGTGGCTGCGGCCAGGGGAGGCGCAACGACGGCACGAGACAGCGTAAACATGGCTATCGGACCCTGCCGCTTGCACCCGTTAGGCAATTCGCGTCAGGTTGTCCTCTGCGGCGGCTCGCTCGCGCGAAGAGTCGGCCCCTCCGGTCAGCACCGAAAATACGGGTCCTAACGATCAACCTTTTTTGTCGCGCGCCAACGAAAAAGCCTCTGATCAGCCGCTTTTTTCCATCGCCGCTACATCGGGCGCAATCGCTTCCGGCGGCGCAAGGCGAATCGGTGCTTCCGTGCCGGGGACGACGAGCGGAGTAGGCGAATTTTCCTCGATGATCTTTTTCAGTTCGTCGGCGTCGATCGATTCCACGTCCATAAGTCGCTTGGTGAGTGCTTCCAATGAAGCCCGACGCATCTCAAGAATGTGGCGAACTTGTTCGATGGCTTCGTCGATGAAGCGGCGAACTTCTTCGTCGATCTCGCGCATCGTTTGTTCGCTGCAGTGGCGGGTCGATTCTTCGCCGGAGGTCATGGCGAGGAAGGGCGAGCGATTGCTGTCGCGATAGTTCACGCGGCCGAGCCGGCTCATGCCGAATTCCATCACCATCTTACGGGCGATTTCGGTGGCCCGTTCCAGATCATTTTGAGCGCCGGTCGAAATGTCGGTGAATGTGATTTCTTCAGCAATTGTGCCAGCCAGGAGCACTTGAATGCGACTTTCGAGCTCGGACTGCGTCATTAAAAACCGGTCACCTTCCGGCCTCTGCATCGTGTACCCCAGCGCCGCCAGACCGCGGGGAATGATCGAGACTTTATGGACGGGGTCGGTATTCGGCAAGCTATAAGCCACGAGAGCGTGTCCGCTTTCGTGATAAGCAACCCGCAGCTTCTCGTCTTCGTTCATGATCCGCTGCTTCTTTTCCAGCCCCGCCGTCACGCGCTCAACGCCTTCATTGAATTCGCGCATGCCGACCGCCTGCCTTTCAGCACGGGCGGCGAGCAATGCAGCTTCGTTCACAAGGTTGGCGAGATCGGCGCCGACAAAACCGGGCGTGATCGCCGCAACTTCCTTGAGCTCGACGCTCGGATCGAGCTTGACGTTTTTGACGTGGACTTTGAGGATCGCTTCGCGGCCGCGAATATCCGGCCGATCAACCAGCACATGGCGATCGAAGCGACCTGGCCGCAGCAGAGCCGGGTCAAGCGTTTCTGGCCGGTTCGTCGCGGCCATCACAATCACGCCGCTATTGCTGCCGAAGCCGTCCATTTCCACAAGCAGCGCGTTGAGCGTCTGCTCCCGCTCGTCGTGGCCGCCGATGATGCCCGAGCCACGGCTTTTGCCAAGCGCGTCGAGCTCGTCGATGAAAATAATGCACGGCGCTTTCGCTTCCGCCTGTTGAAACATATCGCGAACGCGTGCAGCGCCAACGCCGACGAACATTTCGACAAAATCAGAGCCACTGAGGCTGAAAAACGGAACGCCCGCTTCACCAGCAATCGCTTTCGCGAGCAACGTCTTACCGGTTCCTGGCGGCCCGACCAGAAGCACGCCTTTGGGAATTCGCCCGCCAAGCTTCTGATACTTTTCCGGCATTTTCAGGAAATCGACGACCTCACGAACCTCCTCAACCGCTTCATCGATGCCGGCCACATCGTTGAACGTGACACCGAGATCTTCCTGGGCATACAACCGCCCACGGCTGCGCCCAAACGACATCGGCGAACCGGCGCCGATCAGCTTCCGCAGCATGAAATAGACGAGGAAGATTGCGACGAGGCCAAACAAAATCCACGGCGCGTGCTGATCGAATGAAGTTTGGGCGCTCGCGTACCGGAAGTTGATGTTGCTGTCCTGAAGCAATTTGACGATGTCATCGCGAACCGGTCCGGCCGAATCGATATTCGTGCGAAAAATGGCCCCCTCGGTCCAGGGTTTGGAACCCGGATGAAGCTTTCCCTGGCTGCCCTGGGGCTGCAATTCAACGACGTCCACCGTTCCCGTAATGGAACGGTCGTGCATTACCACCTTTTGAATATTGGAGTAGCGAGAGGCCTTGTCTTTCTCTCGAACATCCACATAGCCCACCGACCCCTCTTTCAGCTTGCCGCCCTTCTCGGCGTACTGGCTGGCAGCAATAAGCTCCTTTAAGTCGCTAGGACTCAGCTCGCGCTGAAAATACGGCGTCACCAAAAAAACGAGCAATAAGCCCGTGGCGACGATAAGACCTGCCCATAGCAGCAAGCCCGAGCCCGCCGAGTTTCGATCCCCTTTTTGCCGGCCGGAGCCGCCATTATCAGACATTTCACATTCCTAAACGAAATAGTGCAGGTCCAAACTAAACATTTCGCGGGACACAGCCGTGTGTAACCGCTGCAAACCATGCATCGCCGTTGCCGTGCTCAAGAGGTCCACTTACAATACGCCTCGCGACCGAAGTCGTTTGGTGAGTGGAATTTAGCACGAAACAAAGGTCGGGATTGAGCTTCAGAATCCAGGTAACGCTTAGCTATTGTTGCCGGCAACAGGGGCTGTGGCAAGGAATTGAGCCGCGAAGTAGCACATCGGACCATTTTCATGACCGAGTGGAAGCGCAACATCGCCCTGCTTGGCTCAACCGGCAGCATCGGACGTAGCACGCTTGAAGTCGTTGAGGCGTCCGCGGGAAAGCTGCGAATTTTCGCCCTGTCCGCCCATCAGCGACTACAGGAATTGTGCGAACAGGCAAAAAAACTAGAGCCGCGGTATGTAATCGCGACGGATGAGGCTGCGGCAAGCCGTTTCGATTGGTCTGGTCTCCCGCGTGGCACGGAACGACTAGTTGGACAGTCTGCCTTATGTCGTGTCGTCCAACACGAGGACGTGGATGTCGTCGTGGCCGCGGTCGTTGGAAGTGCTGGTCTGAATGGGACTTGGGCCGCAGTGGAGGCCGGAAAAACGGTCGCCCTTGCGAACAAAGAAACGCTCGTGATGGCCGGCGGGCCCGTCATGCGGCTGGCCGCAAAAATGGGCGCGACCATTTTGCCCGTGGACAGTGAACACAGCGCCGTTTTTCAGTTACTTTGTAGCCGTCACGCTCCGCGTGACGAGCCCGGACATCAGCTCTTAACCTCGCGGGAGGCCGTCAAACGAATTGTCCTAACCGCCAGTGGCGGGCCGTTTCGTACGTGGACCAAGGCGCAAATGGATTCAGCGACTGTCGCGGATGCCCTGTCGCATCCGACGTGGCAAATGGGCCAGAAAATCACCGTCGATTCGGCCACGATGATGAACAAGGCGCTCGAAATCATCGAAGCCAGGTGGCTGTTCGACTTAGCCGCTGACCAGATCGACGTCGTGATCCATCCGCAATCGATCGTCCATTCTTTGGTAGAATTCGTCGATGGCTCGGTTGTGGCCCAACTCAGTCCGCCGGATATGCGGCTGCCGATTCAGCTCGCCCTGACTTGGCCCGAGCGTTGGCCGTCGCCGGCCAAAAAGCTCGACCTAACGCAAAGCCTGCGGCTGGATTTTGAGCCGCCGGACGATGACCGCTTTCCAGCGGTCCGCCTGGGACGGGAGATCGCCACGGCCGGCGGCAGCGCGGGCGTGGTGTTCAATGCGGCGAACGAAGCAGCGGTCGCGGCGTTCCTAGCCGGTAGTTTGCAGTTCACGAAAATCGTACCCGCCTGTGGGGCCGTTTTGGAAAGTCATAATTTTGTCGCCAATCCCACGCTGGACGAGCTGTTAAAGCTCGACGCGTGGGCCAGGCAGGAGACTCAACGGTGGATATCGGTTTGCCGAATATAATTTTGATCGTGGCGGCAATGGCGGACGAGCCAACGGTGGGAACCTGGCTCGGCTTGAAGCTCTTGGCCTGGTTCGGCGTCGCCGCCGGTCTGACGTTCGTCATTTTCGTACACGAGCTGGGGCATTTTTTGGTGGCCAAGGCTTGCGGCGTGAAGTGTGAGAAGTTTTACGTCGGCTTCGACTTTCTCGAATTCAAGATTCCATTCACGAGCTGGAAAATTCCACGCTCCTTGTTCAAGTTCCAATACGGCGAGACGGAATACGGCCTCGGCAGCCTGCCGCTCGGCGGCTACGTGAAGATGTTGGGTCAAGACGACGATCCGCGCAACGCGGAACACGAATCCGCGCGGATCAAGGCCGCGGCGCCCAATGCCGATCAGGCACGCGTCGAAGCGATTGCCTCGGGAACCGCGGCGGAAGGATTTGTCGGCGGTCAGTCGGTGGAAAAACTGACCAATGAGGCGCTTGCCCATCCCCGTCCTGATGGTTCGACGCGGGAGGAAGCTGCGGTCCCCGCGAAAACGACCGAGGGCAAAACAATTCTGCTCGACCCGCGCAGCTATCCTGCCAAGCCCGTCCCCGCGCGGATGGCGATCATCTCGGCCGGCGTCATCATGAATTTAATCTTCGCCGTGATCCTGGCCGCGATTGCGTATTGCCTCGGCATCGAAGAAATGCCGGCCATCGTCGGCAGCACAAGTCCCGGAGGCTCCGCCTGGTCGCTGGGCATCGAGCCGGGGTCGAAAATCATCCAAATTGGCAAGAGCGGTAAGCCGTATGAGGCATTGCGGTGGAACGACATTCGAATCGCCGCGATGCTCAACAGCGGCCAGGAGGTGCCCCTTTTCGTCAGGTGCCCCAACGGCGAGGAGAAATGGTATGACGTCCGACCGGTAAAGAACGCCAAAACCAAGATGTCGCTAGTCGGCATCGGCCCGCCGCAAACAACGGAAATTGAAATTTTTCCCGAAACGGCCGCTCATCTGAATCCAAAGACAAGTATTCCACTTCGGGATTTTGACCAAATCATCGAAGCCGATGGCCAGAAACTCATGGGCGGCGCCGATTTGCTGGCCGTGTGTGCCCAAAAGCCCTTCGGCCCGCTGAACGTCAAAGTCGAACGCCGTGAGCGCACTCCAGACGGAAAGGTTGTCGAAAAACCAGCTAAAGCTCCAGAAGTTTTTGAAACCGCCGTTCAGCCGCGGCCAATGCGCGAGCTTGGTTTAAACATGAAAATCAGTCCGATCAGCGCAATTCGAGCTGGCTCCCCGGCTGCCAAGGCAGGCTTGCAGATTGGCGATGTCGTTGTCGAGATAAATGGTCGACCTGTGGGCGACCCGCTATCGCTTTCGCAGCGATTAACGCCGCAATCCGGCGACCCGGAGCAAGTGACGATTGTGGTCGAGCAAAAGGAAAAGGAACAAGGACAACCTGTGCGCCGGACGGTGAGTGTGACGCCGCAGCAACCCTTGCAATCGCCGACACACTTGCCCACCAGCTCGACTTCGATCGAATCAATTGGCGTCGCGTTTGATGTTGGCTTCGAAGTCGCCGACGTCGTGGACGGGAGCCCAGCAGCGTCCGCCGGACTTGCGCCGGGCGACGTCGTCACCCAGGCGCAGTTCGTCTGTGACGACCAAGCTGAAGGCAAAAAACGATCTAAGATCGCGCGTTTCAACTTCGTAGACGCGATCGTTTTGGGCCGTGACGAAGCGCCGTGGGCCACAGTAATTTACGGACTTCAGCGCGCGTATCCGGATATGAAAATCAGGCTGACATGGACCCGAGGAAAGGAATCCATTTCCGCGGAGTTGTTGTCCCGCGATTCGAGTGAGTTTTTTGACGACACCCGCGGACTTGAATTGTACGGCGACGTTCAAACGCGCATCGCCACCGACTGGAAAGACGCCTTCTTCCTCGGCTTCCGTGAAACGAAGGATCAACTGCTACAAGTTGTCACGATTCTGCATCGGCTAGTCACCGGTCGAATTCCCATGACGAGTATCTCGGGCCCAGGCGGCATTATTGCCGTCGCAGCTACTGTTGCATCGCAGGGCGCTGCTCCGCTCTTGATGTTTTTGACCATGCTCAGCGCGAATCTGGCCGTGATTAATTTCTTGCCAATTCCCGCCCTCGATGGCGGTCACATGCTGTTTCTTTCCGCTGAGGCAGTTCGCGGCAAACCGGTTGACGAGCGGCTGCAAATGCGGCTGACGGTTGTAGGCGTGATTTGCCTTTTGTCTCTCATGGTCTTTGCAACCATGATGGATGTAGGGCGTTTTATCAGGTGGTTTAGCTGACCGTGGGGCGGGCATCTTGCCTGCCGTAAACATTGGGACAACCACTTCTGCTCAACGGCATCGAATGGCTCCTGTTCGACGCCGTCGGCACGCTCATCTACCCCGATCCGCCGGTCGCCGAAGTCTATCACGCTGCAGGCCAGCGCTTCGGCTCGCGGCTAAGCATGGATGAGATTCGCCGGCGCTTTCACGCCGCTTTAACAAACAACCAAACCTGCGGCGAACCGACAAACGAGGCGAAAGAACGCGACCGCTGGCGGAGAATCGTTCGAAGCGTGCTCGACGATGTTGACGAAGGCTGCGAGGAGCTATTCGAGAGTCTCTGGCAGCATTTCGCGCAACCACAATATTGGCGAACGTTTGACGACGTGGCCGTTCTAGCCGAGCTTCGCACTCGCGGCTATCGAATTGGCATCGCCTCCAACTTCGACGACCGCCTCATTCGCATCGCCGCCGTCCACCCACCGCTCGCAATCTGTGAAGCGATTTTTGTCTCGTCCAACGTCGGTTTCACGAAACCCGACCAGCGATTTTTTCGGGCGATTGAAAACCAACTGGGGGTTGAGCCGCGGAAAATCGCGCTCGTCGGCGACGACGAGATCAGCGACGTGCAGGGGGCGACTGAGGCGGGCTGGAGAGCGGTTCGGCTGGACCGGAGCGGTTTGATCTCGTCACCAGCAACGATTCATTCGCTCGCAGAGCTTCTGTAGCGGCTTACGGCCGGCCAGAGGCCCGCCCCACGAATAAGAACTCGCCTTGTGAACATTGAATCTTCGTGGCACGATCCGGATCATGAAACGTCGGAATCGTTGGCTCGTGCCGTATCTCGCCGCGGCAATCGCATTCGTCATCCGCATCGGGGTGAGCACGATGCGGACGCGGATTATCACAGCCGACGGCCGCGCGCATCCAACCGACCCTCGCCGCGAGCAGTTCATCTATTCCTTTTGGCACGAAGGGTTGCTAGCTCCGCTAGCGACCAAGCCCAAAATTCGCGTCCTCATTAGTCAACACACCGACGGCGAGGTAATCGCACAAATTTGCGAACGTCTGGGCATCGGCGTCATCCGCGGCTCAACGGCTCGCGGCGGCTGTCAGGCACTCTTGGAGATGATTCGCTCAGCCGGCGGCGACACGCACCTAGGCATTACGCCCGACGGCCCTCGTGGCCCGCGGCGCGAGCTCAAGCCTGGCGTCGTGATGATCGCTTCGCAAAGCGGTCTGGCCATCGTGCCCGCGGGAATCGGTTTTGTGCGGGTATTTCGCTTTCAAAGTTGGGATCGTTTTGCCTTGCCGCTGCCCTTTTCGATGATGGTCGGCGTCGTCGGCAGCCCGATCTTCGTGCCCAAGGATTTGGACCGCGGTGGATTGGAGCAATGGGTCAAACTCGTCGAAAACGAAATGCTCCGGCTGACTGCGCTCGCCGAAGACTGGGCCGGCCGAATTCGCCGCGAAGGATCACGAGCCGCGGCGCCCGCCGTTTCGCCAGCCGCTGATCTGCGAAAATCGGCCTGAAAAGCCGTCAGATTTGCGAAGTGAAAATTAGCCTTGACCCTGTTTTCGCCTTGGCCTATCTTCCCGCCACGCTTGACCGCACACCAGCGGCTCGAAGCAAAATCGACCATCACGACCGGTTTGACAGGGCCCGCATCCGGATTCGCTCGCCTCACAGCAGCGTATCTGCGAGCCGCTCGGCGACGCGTTGGCAAGGATGCCGCGAGGTTGTCGGAAGTCACCCGTCGTGCCGGCGGCACGGCACGCAAGGAAGCTACGCCGCACCGTCCAATCGCTCCCGGAACCACCGTCCTCCGCTGCCCCCCTCGGAGCCGTTGTTTTCGGGGGCTTTTTTATGCGCCAGTGGCAAATTGAAAGTCGGTCTCCTGCCAAATGGGACGGCGAGGCTCCCGCCGAGCCTTCTTTGGAAAACCGTGGCTCAGCAGGAGATTCGCCCTCCCGCCAACCAACTGGCAGCCCCGCGCCAAATTCGTTAAGATGCCCCGTCGCAATCGCGCGCTTTACACCTTGAATCCGGGCATCAGGCACTCATGGCACGCAAAGTCGTCAATCGCAAGGAATTACGAGCCGAAGCGGAGGCCGCGGAAAAGCTCGAAGCGGCTGAAGGCGAAGGCGGTAAGAAAAAGGCCAAAGAAAAAAAGGCTCCCGTCAAGCGCAAAAGCCGGAGCAAGACGGCCGAGCCCGAACGCCGCAAGCTCTTTTGGGGCGTCTTCAACCAGTCGGCCAAGCGGATTGCCCTCTTCGATTTCAGCCAGCGCAAGGCTGCCGAAGCCAAAGCCGCCGAACTCACCTCCGGCGGCAAGAATCAGCACTTCGTGATGAAGGTCAAAGAAGCGATTTCGGGGTAGCTTACGCGATAATATCCCGCACGACCCGGCCATGCACATCGGTCAGCCGGAAATTGCGGCCGCTGTAGTGATACGTGAGCCGTTCGTGATCGAGGCCGAGCAGGTGCAGAATCGTGGCGTGCAGATCGTGCACGTGAACCCGGTTTTCGACGGCGTGCATGCCTAGCTCGTCGGTCGTGCCATACATCAGACCGCCTTTCACCCCGCCGCCGGCGAGGAACACCGTGAAGCCGGTGTGATGGTGATCGCGACCCGGTGGCTTGTTCTCTTGCAGCTCCGCGTAAGGCGTGCGGCCGAATTCGCCGCCCCAAACGACGAGCGTGTCATCAAGTAAGCCACGTTGCTTAAGATCGCCGAGCAATGCCGCCGTCGCTTGGTCGGCATCCTTGCACAGTTTGCGATGACCTTCGTCGTTATTCGTGTGCGTATCCCAAGGCTGATTATTCTCCTTGGATAGATAGTACACGTGGACATAGCGAACACCGCGTTCGCACAGCCGCCGCGCGAGTAAGCATTGCTGACCGAAATTCGAGCTGCCATACGCTTGGCGGATCGATTCCGGTTCCCGGCTGATGTCGAACGCCTCGGCCGCCTCCGACTGCATCTGAAACGCCGTTTCCATCGCCTGAATCTGGGTTTCAAGCGCCGCATCTTGCGGCCGTCCGGCCAAATGGAGCTGATTCAGTTGCTTCAAGAGATCGAGCTGCTCGCGCTGCTCCGCCCGTGCCAGCGACGGATGATTCAAATTCGTCACCAGCTTATCGACCTGCATGTCGTTTGTTTCGACCGACATGCCTTGATGCGCACCAGGCAGAAACGAGTTTGACCACAAAAACGGCCCAATCACGGGCCGCCGCGGCGCGAGGACGACGAACGCCGGCAAGTTTTCGTTCTCGGTGCCCAAACCATAGCTGATCCACGAACCCATTGACGGCCGAATCGGCTGCTGATTGCCCGAATGCATCAGCAAAAGTCCCGGCTCATGGTTTGGAACATCGGTGTGCATCGAGCGGATGACGCACAGGTCATCGGCTCGTGAAGCGAGATGCGGAAACAGCTCGCTCATCACGACGCCGCTTTCCCCGCGCGGCGCAAAAGTAAATGGCGACGGCACAAAGCCGCCCTTTTTCTTCCGCATCGTGTTCGACGCGGGAACCTCGCCTTCGTGATCCTTGAGGGCTGGCTTGGGATCGAACGTATCGACATGCGACGGCCCGCCATTCATGAACAGATAAATCACCCGCTTCGCCCGCGGGGCAAAATGGGTCCGGGACTGGCCGGGACTCGCGGTTGCACCCAACAGACCAGCCGCCTGCATCGTTCCGGCCAGGCCGATGGAGCCAAAGCCGATCGCCGTCCGGCGGAGCATATCGCGGCGGGAAACAAGCGGCACAAAGGGTGTGTTCATGAGCGACTCACTTCGTTTTATTGCTCAATCAACGTACAGCAACTCATTAGCGGCCAACAGCACGTGCGCATATTCCTGCCAACGGTCGGAACTGCCACTCGCTAGAAACCGCAATCCGAGCTTCATTTCTTCATCGGTCGCCGGCCGGCCATAAAGCAAACGATACGCATAATCGATGCGCTGATATTTGGTCGCAAATGCCGATTCGGGCACTTCGTCCTTCAGCCGCTCGGCCAGCGCCGCTGCCTCCGCCACCATGAACGAGCTATTGAGCACAAACATCTTCTGCAGCGGCGTCGTCGTCTCGACGCGCCGGTCGGCATGCACGTTTGGGTCAGGGTAATCGAACATCGCCAGCAGCTTGTTGAGCTCCAATCGGCTCGCCCGACTATAAATCGTGCGCCGCCGCTCCGCCGGCTGTTGTGGATCAATTGACTTGCCGCCCAGCGATTCATCCAGTCGGCCCGTCGCCGCCAGAATCGAATCTCGCCACTGTTCGACCGTTAGTCGGTGGCGGGGGAAATGACCGAGAAGCTTGTTTTCGGCGTCGGCGAATTGGAGATTTGGGATTTGGGATTGGGGATTGGCTGACGCTTGACCGTAGGTGCGGGAAAGCACAAGCTGCCGCGTCAGCGACTTCACCGACCAATTGTCTTCCAAAAACCGCAGCGCGAGATAGTCGAGCAGCTCCGGATGCGTCGGTGGCTCACCGAGCGAACCGAAATTGCTGGCGGTCGCGGCGAGCGGCCGACCAAAGTACAAACCCCAGAGACGATTGACAATCACGCGGGCCGTGAGCGGATTCGCAGGATTAGCGATCGCTTCCGCCAATTCCCGCCGCCCGCTGCCGCTGGCGAACGGCTGCGCGTCGCCTTGGCAAAGCACTCGCAAAAAATGCCGCGGAACGAGCGGCCCTTTGTTCTCGACGCTGCCGCGAATGAAGATGTTGAGGTTGGTTGGCTCGCCATCGCGAACGATGTGCATCGACTGCTTCGGATCCTTCGCCTCGCCCGTGGCCTTTTTACCGTTTTCAAAATCTTTGTTGCCTTTTTGATCGTCGCTGGCCTTCTCAGCATCGGCCGAGAGCGGCCGATTAAACATCGTCGTGCTGGCGAAGATACCGGCCAGAGCGTAATAGTCCTCCGTGCCGATCGGATCGAACTTATGATCGTGGCAGCGGGCGCACGCAACCGTCAGTCCGAGCAAGCCGCGGCCGACCACATCAACGCGGTCTTCCCATTCATCCGACATCACTTGCATGCTGCGCCGGCCGTAGTATTTCGGCCCCAGGCCAATCAATCCTAGCGCCGCGACGTTCGGCGAGTCGTCCCCTTCCAGCAGATCAGCCGCGAGCTGCAATTGCACGAAGCGGTCATACGGCATATCGCTGTTGAAGGAGTTAATGATCCAATCGCGATACAAGTATGCGTTTGGATATAACAGCGACTCATCCTTGCCGACGATATGCGCTTGGTCCTCGGCATAGCGGGCCAGGTCAAGCCACATCCGGGCCACTCGCTCCCCGTAATGCGGCGAAGCCAGCAACCGGTCGACGACGCGCTCGGCGGCATCCGGCGATTCGTCGGCTTCGAACGCAACAATTTCAGCCGGCGACGGTGGCAGGCCGATTAGATCGAGATTCACGCGCCGCAGCCATGTTCGGCGGCTCGCAGCGGAAGTATGACTTAAGCCGCTGGCGTCTAGGCTTTGCAAAACAAAATTATCCAGCGGCTGGCGCGGCCAGGAGGCTTCGCGTATCGCTGGCGGCCGATGCGGCTGAAGCGGCCTGAGCGACCAAAGCTGTTGCCGAGCCGCTTCAAAGTCAATCGCCGCAGGCGGCGCGATAGCGGGCGCCCCGGAGCCTTCCCGCGGATCTGCGGCCCCATCCTTAACCCATTGTTCGAACTTCGCGATTACTTCCGACGGCAATTTGCCCTTCGGCGGCATCTCATAGTTTTCATACCGCAGTGCTTGAACAACGAGACTGGCGTCCGGGTTCCCAGGCACGACCGCGGGACCGCTTTCGCCGCCTTTCAGCGAGGCTTCGCGGCTATCGAGCAACAGCTTCCCTTTGAGCTTTTCCGACTGGGCGGAATGGCACTCATAGCAGTGCTCGACGAGGACCGGCCGAATGTGCTTTTCAAAAAACTCGACCTGGTCTTTACTTAATTCCTTGGCCCGCGCGGCGAACGATAAGTCGACGAGCAGGAGCGCAGCAGCCATCAGCGGCCAAATTCGCGAAACACGGAATGGGTAATAGCCAGCCACGGAGGCGGCTCCAGAGAGGCAAGGGCGAATATCCGGCGTCGGGGTAGCCGGAAACACTTTTGGTAGGCGGGACGTCTAATTTGTTGTATCGTCCGGTTCGGCGAGACTCAAGCGAAAGACGCTGTTTTCCTTGGCACGCCGTATGCCATTAAGGCTCTGGGAGGAGAATTACGTGTCAAATCGGCCGTTATCCAGCGAGGCATCGTTTCCCGGTAATCCGGTGTCCGGTGAGTTGCTCATACCGGGCGATCGCACCGCCGACTCCCGACAGCTCATCAATCAGCAGGTGCTCAAATACTTGTCCGCCTGGCTCGACAACGTCTTTATAGTGCCGGGCACAAGCTGGCGCTTTGGCCTGGACCCCATTATCGGACTCATTCCGATCGTCGGCGATTTAGCGACAACGCTCATTTCGCTCTACATCATTGCCTCTGCTGCTCAGATGCAGGTGCCAAAAAGCACGCTCGCCCGAATGGGCCTGAACGTCGTTATCGATTCGGTCGTCGGCGCGGTTCCGCTGGTGGGCAACCTCTTTGATTTCGCCTGGAAGGCCAATGCGCTCAATATGCAACTGCTCGAGCGGCATGCGAACTCGTCGGCGACCGAGCGGCGCAAGCACAGCCTGTGGGACTGGCTGTTGGTCGGTGGGATGATTGCTGCGGTGCTTGTAGTTGTCGTTGGCTCGCTGACGTCAACTTTCTGGCTGATCGGCTGGTTGTTCAATCTAGTGCGCGGCAGTTAAGCCGCACGCCGCGAGATTCACCAGGCCGATTCGCTTGCTGCGGCTGACAAAGAGAAGTCCACATCTTGTAAACGTCACAACCAAGCGCGCCGATTGCTAGCGTCAGCCAGAGAGTCGCCTCGAACGATTGGTGTCTGGTGACCAACAGCCAGAAGGGCAGGGCAATTGTGCTGCCCCATGCTGCCGAATAAGCCCAGCCTTGCCAGCGGATGGGAATAAGGCCAAAGCCAAGTGCCTTAAGGCGGAACCATTGTGGGTTACCAAACATTTTCAATTCCTCGTCGGTGGCTGTCGTCTGGAACCTGGCAATTAGAGCTATTCGCGCCGCTCGAACGATTATTGGTTTGCAAAATAGTAATAAATGAAATGACAGTAGCGCCGCGAAACGAAGTTTGCCCTTGATTCTCGGTTGTCTTTGACCTATTCAACCGCGGTATGGCGGGCGGCAACCCGCATTTACGGTGGCGCACAGCTAAAGCAAACACAGTGAGGAAACGATGCGCTGGCCGACCGGGATTTTGAAGATGGCGCGTTTTGCAGCGGCGGTAGGCGCGCTGTCATTTGCCATTGGCTGCACGACGATCAAACGCTCCGACACCGCCCGCACTGGGCTCGAGCAACTTCTGATTTCCAGCGCCGTCGATCACGCCCTCAATCACATCGATTGGTCGCCGATTCGTGGCGCACCCGTTTTTGTCGAGACGAAATATCTCGACTGCGTGGACAAGAATTACGTCATTTTAAGCGTCCATCAGCGCCTTTTGGCTAACGGCTGCACGCTGGTGGAAAAGGCCGAAGACTCCGCAGTCACCGTCGAGCTCGGCAGCGGCGCCGTCGGCACCGACCGCCAGGACTCGTACGTTGGAATCCCCGAAATCTCCATGCCCTCGTCGCAAGTGGCGATTCCGAAGTTTGCCTTATTCACTCGCGAAAAGGCTCATGGAACCGCCAAGCTGGCAGTTTTGGCCTACGACACCAAATCCAAACACCCCGTCATCAGCACCGGCACGCTTGCGCGCTCCGACCACGCCGACTGGAGCCTCCTCGGCGCCGGGCCAATGATTTCCGGCACGGTCCCTGCGGAAATTCAGGCCGCGACGCACGAAACCGACTGGCTGACCGTCGATTCCAACACGATTGCCTCGCGGGCCAAGACGCTCCGCTAATCCAGGCCCCCTTGGGCTGACCTATTTCTGAGCTTGACCCAGCTGGCCGGATGGGAACAATCACTTCCAGCCGCTTGAGGGCGGCACTTCGTGCTAGCAGGCCAGGAGGGCATTGCGGACACGAACATTTCATCGCATTGTTTCCACGGCAAGGAGGCTACGGAAATGCGGCAGACCCAACTGCGCACAGCTTACGTTTCTTGTGGGCCGGTTTCTCTTCGCGACGTGTTGCCCAAAGCACGGTTTCTGACCGGCGACGATATTCAGGCCAGCTCTTGCTCGGCCGATTGGCAGAGTTGCCGCGACGGCGATTTATTCGTCGCCGTGACGACCGCCGATGACGACGGCCACGAGCATGTCCGCGAGGCCATCGAAAACGGCGCGAAAGCCGTCGTCGTCGAACGGCTGGTGCCCGTCGAAGTGCCCCAGGTCATTGTGAAGGATTCCCGGGTAGCTCTGGCGCGAATCTGCCAGGCCCTGGCGGGCAATCCGACCCGCGAGCTGCGAACAATCGGCATCACCGGCTCTGCGGGCAAAACAGTCACCGCCATGCTCGTAGCCTCCATTTTCGAGGCCGCTGGTGAAGCGGTCGGCGTGATGTCGAGCATCGGCCATAGCGATTCTCTCACTCAGCAGGCCGCGAATGGACCAACGGCAACACCGGCCGAATTTGCCTCCTGGCTATCGCGAATGCACACCGCCGGCTGCCAATCCGCCGTGCTGGAGCTTTCGAGCACCGCGCTGGCCGAGCGCCGGGCCAGCGGCATTGAGCTGGATGCGGCTATTTTGACCAACATTCAAAACGTCAGCCTGCGAGAGCACAATCGCGCGGCGGCCTACCAGAAAATTAAGCAGCGCATCTTTCGGCTCCTGAAAAACAGCGGCACTGCGATCGTCAATGCTGACGACCATCGCTGCCGCAGCATGCTCGCCGAAATCGATGGCGCGTGTCTGACGTTTGGCCTGCACGCCGAGGCCGATATCACGGCCAATGTGATCGAGCGCCACATCAGCGAACAGACGTTCCTCCTGTCGGCCGGCGACGAATGCGCCCCCGTGCGGACGCGAATTATCGGCGATCAGCATGTCTCCAAATGCCTGGCAGCCGCGGCTGCGGGCCTAGTTTCCGGCTTGGATTTGGCGACCATCGTTCGCGGGATCGAAGCGGTCGAGCGCGTCCCCGGTCGAATGGAACGGCTGGAGTGCGGTCAACCCTTCGGCGTGTTCGTCGATGCGGCCGATTCGCCGCAACGGCTAACGCTCGCAATCAAAACGTTAGCGCAAGTGACGCGCGGCCGGGTGATCGTCGTTTGCGGCGCTTCGCCGGAATGCGAACCGGCACACCGCGCGCTTCTCGGCCGCGTGATGGAGCGGGGTGCTCATGTGCCAATCGTCACGAGCGACGAGCCAGGCAAATCTCGCATCGATACCATTACGCACGAGGTGCTCGACGGCTTCGAGCGGCCAGGAAAGGCCCAAGTGATTCCGAATCGCCAAGCAGCCATCCAATTTGCCCTGTCCCAAGCGGGCGAAGGCGACTGTGTGCTGATCGCAGGCCGTGGCGATCGCGTCAGCCAAATCGGTCGCGGCAAGCAGAGCACCTATGACGACCGCGAAGTCGCCTGCCAGTGGCTTTATCAGCGGGACGAGCAGCCGATGTGTCAGTCGCGTTTCCGGGTGGTGGGCTGAAATGAACCTCTGCTTGCACGATTTGGCCGAATGGACAGGCGGCGAAATCAAATTCGCCTCCAT
>DASXLL010000377.1:0-6299 GCA_036496265.1 Pirellulaceae bacterium
TTGGTCATTGGTCATTGGTCATTGGTCATTGGTCATTGGTCATTGGTCATTGGTCATTGGTCATTGGTCATTGGTCATTGGTCATTGGTCATTGGTCATTGGTCATTGGTCATTGGTCATTGGTCACTGGTCACTCGTCATTCGAAAATGCAAATGACTAATGACAAGTGACAAATGACATTAAAGTTAAGTTTCGACTTTCGATACGCTGTTAATAAGTGCCACACACTGCGCCGCAATAACCTCTTCCCGCCCAATCTCCCCCACTCTTTCTCCCGTCTTTGCCTTCAATCCAACCTGTTCCGCCGCCACTCCAACAATCTCCGCCACCCGCCGCCGCACCGCCACACTATGCCCGCTAATCTTCGGCCGCTGCGCAAAAACAATGCAATCCAAATTCACGATTTCGTAGCCCGCCGCCCTCACGCGGCCCACCGCTCGGCTGAGCATATCCGCCGAATCCCGCCCCCGATTCGCCTCATCCGTATCCGGAAACATCTCGCCAATATCACCGAGCGCCGCAGCGCCGAGCAGAGCATCCGTGATCGCATGCAACAGCACATCCGCGTCGCTATGCCCAACGGCGTGCTTATCGTGCGGAATATCAATACCACCCAGCCGCAGCGGCCCACCCGCCGCCAAGCGATGTGTATCGTGCCCAATTCCCACGCGCATGCTCAAAGCCGGAAATCCCTCTCCACCGCCACGGCGGTCAGAAAATAAATCCGTTCGAAAATCCCTTCAAAAAACCGCCGCCAATTATATCCCCCGCCCATTTCTCCAACAATGCGAGTCCTAACGCAAAGAAGTAAACCGCAGCGGGCGCGGAGGTTCGCAGAAAGGCCAATATTCTATCTTCCTCATCCCTCTGCGTTCCTCTGCGTCCTCGGCGGTAACCCCTATTCCTTTGCGCCCTTTGCTCCCCTTCGCGGCCTTTGCGTTAATTACAGTGCGGCCCGCATCACATACCCGCCCCTCCATTCCCATCCCCGTATAATAGACCCATTCATCCATTTCTCATTCGCCTTCATCCAGCCGCATGACAACCAATCCCGCCAAACCCACCAACCTCCGCCAACTCCGCGACTCAAGCTGGCAATCCAAAACCGTCAAACGCGAAATCCACGACAACTTCCTAGCTGCATTGGCCAAGGGCGATGAGCTCTTCCCCGGCATCGTCGGCTACGACAGCACCGTCATCCCCGAAATCAATCTCGCCCTCCTCGCCGGCCACGACCAGCTCTTCCTCGGCGAAAAAGGCCAAGGCAAAAGCCGCCTCATGCGCTCCATCGTCCGCTTCCTCGACGAAGAACTGCCCTATCTCGACATTCCCGGCGTCGCCGTCCACGAAGATCCGTACAACCCGATCACAACCGCGGGAAAAAAGTTCGTCGCCGACCACAACGAAGAGCACGTGCCAATTGCCTGGTGGAAGCGCGACGACCGCTACGCCGAGCGCCTCGCCCCCGGCACCAAATTCGCCGACATCATCGGCGAGATCGACCCCGCCAAGCTCATGGGCGGCATGAGCATGTCGGCCGAAGAGGCCCTGCACTTCGGCCTCATCCCGCGCATGCACCGCGGCATTTTCGCCATCAACGAGCTGCCCGAGCTCGACGAGCTGGTCCAAGTCGGCCTCTTCAACATCCTCGAAGAGCGCGACGTCCAAATCCGCGGCTATCCCATCCGCTTCGACATCGACGTCCTGATCCTCTTCTCCGCCAACCCCGCCACCTACAACCGCAGCGGCAAAGTCATCCCGCAGCTCAAAGACCGCATCGGCAGCGTCATCCACACGCACTATCCGCTGGAGCGCGACCAAGGCATCGAAATTATGGACCAGGAAGCGGGCCTCGACCTTGGCGGCGATTGGCCCGTCGTCGTCCCCTACTTCATGAAGCAGCTCATCGAGCAAATCACCGTCCAGGCCCGCAAATCCAAATACATCGACCAGGCCTCCGGCGTCTCCGCCCGCTTCAGCATCGCCAACTACCGCACCATGGTCGCCTCCGCCCGCCAGCGCTCCGTCCTCCTCGGCGAAAAGCCCGCCGTCCCCCGCATCAGCGACCTCGGCCACCTCTACAGCTCCTCGCTCGGCAAGCTGGAGCTCGACCTCATGGGCAGCCACCAAATGTCCGAACGCCAAGTCCTCGACGCCACCATCGCCGAAGCCATCCGCGTCGTCTTCCACGAATACGTCGAAGAGCACGGCCTCTCCGAAATCGCCGAGATTTTCGGCAAGGGCGTCAAGATCGAAGTCGGCGACATGCTCCCATCCAAACACTACGCCGATCGCCTCAAACGCGTCCCTCCCGTCTGGGACAAAGCCTTCGAAGTCAATGCCTCCGGCGACCCCACCATCCGCGCCTCCTGCGTCGAATTTGTCTTAGCCGGCCTCTACGCCATGGAGAAAATCAGCCGAGCGCAGCAGCATGGGCGGATGGTGTACGAAGTTGGATGAACACGTGTGCAAGCTCTATGGACGAACATTTTCTCCAACTTCGCGTCATTTATCGCGACCCTCCAGACCTGATCGAACTTGAGGTTCTGGTTAACTATCGCGGATGGACAGCCCGTTCTACCGCGTACGCGTCTCCGCACGCATTTGCCGAGGACTCGCGTCGCCTGCGACAGTGGGCGCGATCTCCAGCAGATCCAATTGTGATTGAAGCCGGGGCCGACAGAGGAATAGGCTGTTTAAAACTGGAGTTCTACACGACGGATCGCGCAGGGCACGCTGCATGCTCTGTTGTCCTCGCCACTCCCGACCACGGTAGCCATTCCCGGTCGGCTCAGATATGGCGAATGGCGGTCGAGATCGGCACGGAACTCGGATTGGTAGAGAACTTTGCTCGTGCCTGCGTCACCCTCGCGGAAACACTAGATGGCGAGGCTCGCTTGCTCGGTCTACCATGCTGAACACGAGTTGCACCGGCGACAGGTGGCTGCGCCGCCAACGCCTCCCGAGCCGGGTTCAACCGGCTTTATCCTTTTAGGCCCGGGACTTTAGTCCGGGTTCCGCATCAACCCACCATTCCATCCCAGCCGGCTTCTCTCCCGGCTTTAGCCCTCGCACGGCTTCAGCAGCTATAATTGGGATGTGGGTCCATCCGTCGCGAGCCAATCTATGACCGAAACCGACCTCCTCCAGCGCATCACCGTCAACCCCGAAATCTTCGGCGGCAAGCCCATCATCCGCGGCCGCCGACTCGCAGTCGAACACGTTCTGGGGATGCTCGCCGCAGGCGACGAATTCGAAACGATCTTGGAAGGTTACCCCTGGCTAGAAAAAGCCGACATCCAAGCCTGCTTGGTGTATGCTCGTCGCCACGTCGCCAATGAGCGCATTGAACCGCTCACAATCGCCGCCGGAGCGGCCGTGTGAAGCTGCTTCTCGACTCCTGCGTCTGGGGTAAAGCTGCCGACGATCTTCGCGCCGCCGGACACGATGTCGATTGGTCCGGCAATTGGCCCCAAGACCCCGGCGACGACGCAATCCTCGCTTGCGCTCACGCGGAAGAGCGGATTCTCGTAACGCTCGATAAAGATTTTGGTGAACTGGCCATTGTTCACAACCAGCCGCATCACGGCATCCTTCGCCTCGTCAACTTCTCCGCGCGCCAACAAGCCGCTGCCTGTCTCGCCGTTCTGGCCGCGCATGGTGACGACTTACTTGCCGGGGCGATCATCACAGCCGAACCAGGTCGAATGCGAGTGCGGCCACCGACGCCTTAGACGGCGAATGGCTCAGTTAGTTTAAAACAACTCCCGAATCGCCTCCCCCTCCGGCAAAATCGCCATCGGCCGACCCAACCTGTCCGGCAACGTCTGCGCCGGACTAATCCCAAACCGCTGATAGATCGTCGCCAGCAGACAATTGCTATTCATCGCCCGCTCCACCGGCTCTTCCGCCTTACTGTTTGTCGCGCCAATTACCTGCCCCATCTTCAATCCACCGCCAGCAAGAAACACGCTCATCGCCCGCGACCAGTGGTCCCGCCCCGGCCGGCTACTCGCGTCCTGATACTGAATCTTCGGCGTGCGACCGAATTCGCCGCAAAACAGGAACAACACCCGCTGATCGAGCCCCCGCTCATAAAGATCCTCAATCAAAGCCGCGATTGAATGATCCAGCACCGGCAACTTGACCTCATACGCCTTGAAAATATCGGCGTTCACCGAATGATCGTCCCACGTGCTCGTCCGGCCGATCGCCGCCGGCAGCCGAAACTCCGCCTGGCACTGGACGAACCGCACGCCCGCCTCGACCAGCCGCCGGCAAGTGAGCAAGCTGCGGCCCCAATGCGTGTTGCCATACCGCTCGCGCGTTCGCTCGTCTTCCCGCGAAATATCGAACGCCTCCCGGGTCTTCCCGCCGACCAACATCGACAGCGCCTGCTGCTGAAACGAATCGACGGCTGACAAATTGCCTTTCTCATCCAGCTTTCGCGGCAACTGATCAAGCGACCGCAGCAAGTCACTCCGCCGATCAAGCGTCAGAACGCCGTCGGCAGTCAGCGAAAGGTTGTCCTGACTCCCGGCTGATCGATAGATGGGAATCGGATCGTATGTGTTTGCCCCGGTCGAAGAGAGCGGATTGGAATTTGGCATGAACGGACCATACACGGGCCCCAAGTATGCCGGCCCGCCGCCATAAAACTTCGTATTGGCCACAAAATTCGGCACGCCGCCATTGGCCCGCCCCGCGAGCTGCCTGGCAACAACCGATCCCAGCTCCGGATACTCCGCGTCGTTCAAATTCGCCGCTTTCGACGCATACCCCGTCAAAAACCGGTGCGTCCCGCCCGAGTGCTCGTTCCGCTCGTGCGCCAGGCTGCGAATAATCGTGTATTTATCGGCCAACTTCGACAGCCGCGGCAAATGCTCATTAATCTCAATGCCAGGAACATTCGTGCTTATCGGCCGGAACGGCCCGCGATACTCAATCGGCGCCTGCGGCTTCAGATCAAACAGGTCGATATGGCTCGGCCCGCCATTGGCCCAAAAAAGAATCACCGAAAAATCGCCAACCGCTTTTCCACCCGCCGCTTCTGCCGCCAACAAACCCGCCAGCCCTGGCAATCCACCCGCCGCCAGCGCCCCCAAGCTGATCCCGCCGATCTTCAGCCACTCGCGGCGATCGAGCGGTCCGCGACAAATTTTAGACTCCGCACGCATGCATTCCACCTATCTGAATCGGGCCGCATTGTAGCATTCACACCAATAAGACAGAAACCAATTCATTGCCGCATGGTTTACAATATTCCTGCCATCTCGCGATTACCACCGAACCCCGTTCGTCAAATGTGCCAATAGCTGACTCCACCATGTGGTTCGAAAATACCCCATGCTCCGTTTCACCATCCGCGACCTCCTCTGGCTCACCGTCGTCGTCGCCCTCCTGCTTGGCATGTGGCACCAGCGACGCGACTATCTTCAACGTCTCGACATCGCCCACCGCCACGCCGCGGCTGTCCGCCTCGAAGTCCTCAAAGCCCAAAGCAACGAGCAGGAATACGCCAGCCACATCGATCCCATCGTGCTCGAGCCCCACTTAGCCGAGGTTGACTGGGAAGTCGCCACGCAGGACGTACCATAGTGCTTTGTCACAGCCACGTTTAGAGTCTATCCCAATATTCTCCCTCTCCCTTTGGGTGAGGGCCCGGGTGAGGGTTCTAGGATCGGTTGTTAGGCTCCGCTCTGCAGCCGGCTTCAGCCGGCTTTCCCTTTTAGCACCCGGCTTCAGCCGGGTGTAACGCCGCGTAGAACAAGTTTTTCGCCAGCCGGCTTCAGCCGGCTTCCCTATCGTGGCTTCAGCCGGCGGCCCGTGCCGCAACGCGGCAACCTTCGATAGCCCCGGGCAAGCGAGCCTGCGAGCGTCGCCCTGGGTCGGCAATCATGAAAGACAAGTAGCCCTGAAGGGACGACATTCTCCTCAGCGACGACACGTTACAATACCGCACATGCGATACCGCCTCCGCACGCTGCTGATCGTCTTGGCCTTAGCGCCTCCGGTGCTGGCTTGGCTGGCATGGCCTGCGATCGATCGCATTATCCACCCACCGTCAAAATACGAGTGGTGGTTGCTCCCGGTTGCGCCGGACACTTTCGACATTGATCCATAGGGTAGCCCCCGTGCATTTCACAATCCGAGACTTAGAGCCTATCCGAAAAGGATCCTCGTGTTTTCTGTAGTTTATGCGGCGGTGCGGTAGTGGAACGGCGGGCGGGACATGGGAGCGAGGCGACGGAGCATCACGTGAATGCTGCTTAATTGGATCATGGCCTCGCTCGATTCT
>DASXLL010000378.1:0-25945 GCA_036496265.1 Pirellulaceae bacterium
AGTAGTGGTTCTTGATGGGGCTCCTGCGCTTCCTCATGGGGCCGACGTGGAACTGCATCTAGTTCCCCCGCCTCTGGAAGAAACGAATAAGAAGGAACCGCCATGGTTCAAGTTTTTTGGAGCAATTAAAGATATGCCGCCCGACGCCTCGCAAAGAATCGATGAAGTGCTTTATGGACCTCGGGAGAAATGATGAAGGTCTTTGGCGACTCGGCATTTTTCGTTGCAGGATTAAGTCAGCGAGACCAGCATCATGAGGATGCCTTGCGGTTGGCCATTGAGTATTCCGGGCAAGTGTTTACGTCTTATTGGGTGCTGCTTGAAGTCGCCAATTACTTTTCCGCGTCGCTCAATCGTGCAACGGCTGGTCAACTCGTTGATACAGTGCTATCCGACCTCGCAGTCGAGTGTGCGGAACCGGATGCGACCACGTTCAAGGCCGGTCTGCAACTTTATCGTGAACGACCTGATAAGAATTGGTCTCTAACGGACTGCATTTCATTCCGCTTGATGCGCGAGCGAGGGATTACGGAGGCATTGTCGTCAGATCACCACTTTGAGCAGGCCGGATTTCACATTTTGATGAAGTGAGCCACATCCATGACCACAATCGCCGAAAAAGCCCCCTACGAGCTCATCGACTTCGCCTCCCTCCCCGGCACCCCCTGCCCCTGCGGCACTGCCCGCCGCGCCTTCACCGAAACCGAAGATTTCCCCGGCACCATCCACGTCACTGAAATCGAGCTCGACAATACGCTGCATTACCACAAGCGCCTAACCGAGACCTATTACTTCCTCCAGTGCGAGCCCGACGCCAAGATGCAGCTCAACGACGAGCTTCTCGACGTCCACCCCGGCTCCTGCATCATGATCCGTCCCGGGACTCGCCACCGCGCCATCGGCCGCATGAAGGTCCTCATCGTCGTCTATCCCAAGTTCGACCCAGCCGACGAATGGTTCGACTGACGGCATTCAGTAACCCGAAGCGTAAGCGAGGGATTTTCGTGAATCGGATGGGTGCCTGTGGGTCGGCGCAGCCGAACCACAGCTGGCTCGCCAAGTAGCGTCCCAAAGCTAGGTACACGTAACACTTTGCGCTCACCATCCCCTGCCGCCAACTTGCGTCCCCCGCCCCCCTGACGTATCCTGAGTTTTCATCCTAACCCGCCCTCGCGGCATGCCTCGCGCCAACCGCGAAGCACTGTAGGGAACGCCCTCCGTGGCGTTCCGCCGTCCTACCGATAGTCGTCAACTACCAATGAGTCGTCCGCATCGCACCAAGCCGTAACAATTAGTCCGGCGATGCTTACATCTTCCCGCTTGCCAAACACGCGCGAGTTGAAGTCCATGAAGCGAACCTGGCTGCTGCTAACGCCCTTCTGCCTTGCATTAGTTGTTTGGACGACTGTTCTCGGCCCAAGTGCTCCTGCCGCCGAGCCAAAGGTCGATCCGCTCGACTGGCCCTACTGGCGCGGCCCCGAATACAACAGCATCAGCCGCGAGACCGGCCTCCCTGACACGATCAATCCCGACGGCGGCGACGGCAGCAACCTCGCCTGGAAGCGAGCCGACCTCGGCAGCCGTAGTACCCCCGTCGTGCTCAATGGCAAGCTCTATACAATCCTCCGCGCCGACCCGGGCACCCCGACCGAGGGCGAACGAGTCATCTGCATCGATGCCGCCACCGGCAAAGACGTTTGGCAATCGCGGCACAACGTCTGGTCCAGCGACGTTCCAGACACCCGCGTCGGCTGGTCGAGCGTCACCGCTGACCCCGAAACCGGCAACGTCTATGCTCTGGGTGCCTGCGGCCTCTTCGAGTGCCACAACGGCGAAACGGGCAAAGTCCTCTGGTCCATCCCGCTACAAGAGCAAGTTGGCCTCGTCTCCACCTACGGCGGACGCACCAACTTCCCGATTATCTTCGAAGACCTGGTCATCCTCGGCTCCGTCATCGTGAACTGGGGCGATATGGCGTTGCCAGCCCATCGCTTCATGGCCTTCGACAAGAAAACGGGCGACTTCCGCTACATCGCCAGCACGCGTGTGCGGCCGCCCGACACGATTTACTCCGCCCCCGTGCTCGCCACCATCGGCGGCCAGCACCTTCTGATTGCCGGCGCGAGCGACGGCTGGATGTATGCCCTGCAGCCGCGAACCGGCAAATTCGTCTGGGAATACCAGCTTTCCCGCCGCGGCCTCAATGTCTCGCCGACCGTCGATGGCGACGTGGTTTATACCGGCCACAGCGAGGAGAACATCACGGGCACGAAGGTCGGCGCCGTTGTCGCTGTCGATGCCGCCGGCATGGGCAACATTACGAAATCGGGCGAGATCTGGCGTGAGCTCGAAATCGCCGACGGCAAAAGCTCGATCCTCAAAGTCAACGACTTGCTCTATTGCCCCGACGATTCCGGAAAAATGTTCGTGCTGAATGCGAAAGATGGCTCGCCCGTCGGCCGCAAAATCTCGCTCGGCACAATCAATTTCGCCTCCCCCGTCTATGCCGACGGCAAAATCTACTACGTCGAGAAAAACGGCCGCTGGTACATCATGACGCCCGACCCGAAAGAGGGTGTCAAACGCTTCGAGCGCGGTAAATCGATGGGCATGTTTCCCGGTTCCCCTCAGGAGGAATGTTGGGCCTCCCCCGTCATCTCCCACGGCCGGCTTTTCATCGCGACCACCAGCGCCCTGTATTGTTTTGAAGACACCGCCAAGAAACACGCCGCCGACAAGCGGCCAGCGCTTGCGAAGGAATCTCCCGTCGACGACCAAAAGCCCGCGCTGCTCCAAGTGTCGCCCTGCGAACTATTGCTTGGCCCCGGCGACAAGCGCGATTTCACCGTTCGCACCTACAACGCCCGCGGCCAACTCCTCAAGGAGTCGCCCGCCGAGTTTTCGCTCGACGGTCCCGGCTCGATCGACAAAGACGGTATTTTCACGGCCCCAAAAGACAGCGGCCACGTCGCCACCATCATCACAGCCAAAGTCGGCGATCTCAGTGGCAAGGCCCGCCTTCGCATCGTGCCCAAGCTTCCCTGGAAATTCGATTTCGAAGGCCTGAAAGACCCGCCGATCACCTGGGTCGGCGCCCGCTCGCGTCATGTCATGCGCCCCGTCGATGGCAGCAACACAATGGTAAAAATCACCACGATCCCTCTCGGCACTCGCAGTCGTCTGTCGATGGGCTCGTCGGATCTGCACGACTACACCGTTCAATGCGATTTTAAAGCGGCTCCCGGCCTCAAGCTGCCCGACGTCGGCGTCATCGCCCAGGGATACACGCTCGAAGTTTCCGGGGAAAATAAATGGCTCAAGCTCATGAGCTGGATCGCTCACGACAAGCGGACGCAAAAAGAGCTGCCGTTTGACCTCGAACCCAACGTCTGGTACACGCTCAAGCTGCGAGCCGCCAACGACAAAGGCAACAGTAGCGCTATCCTCCAAGGCAAAATCTGGAAGCGCGACGACAAAGAGCCCGCCGATTGGAGCATCGAAATCAAAGACCCCATGCCCAACATGACCGGCGCTCCCGGCCTGTTCGGCAACGCTGTTCCCCCCACCGGCGAGATCGCCATCGACAACGTCCTCGTCACACCGAATTCAGCCAACTAGCCGTGGGGCAGGCTTCCAGCCTGTCAAAAATGGGAGGGCGAGGCTCCTGCCGAGCCAAACCAACCAGCCAACTCATCAAATCAGGAGATTCACCGAAATGCGAAGTTTGAAAACGTTGGCGGCAATTTTCGCCGCTCTAGTTTTGGGCGCGGTCGCCGCGATGTTCGTCGGCTGCCAACCCAACAAGCCGAGGATCGGCAAAGTCGGCACGACGAGCACCACGACCGACGCCTCGCTAGACGTCGTCGTTCCCAAACCCGAGATCAAAGACGAAAAGCCCGCCGAATCCGAAGCGGATAAGCCAGCGGTACCCAAGGACGAAGCTCCCAAAGACGAAAAACCAGCTGCTGAAGACAAAAACGACACCCCAAAAGATGACGCTGCCAAGCCGGACACGGAAAAAACGTCCGCTGCCAGGCCTTCTGGCGACGGCTTGCGAGTTGCTGCCAAGCCCGCATCCGAAAAGCCAGCCAGCGGCGCTTCCGCCCAACAGAATCCGGTCATTAAGCCCGGCGACTGGAACCAATGGGGCGGCACCTCGCTCCGCAACAACACACCCGTCGGTACCGGTATCGTCACCGACTGGGCCCCCGGCGACTTCGATCGAAAAACAGGCGAGTGGAAGCCCGCCAGCGCCAAAAACATCAAGTGGGTCGGCACGCTCGGCAGTCAGACTTACGGCAACCCTGTCGTCGCCTCGGGCAAGGTCTGGCTCGGCACGAACAACAGCAACGGCTACCTCAAGCGCTATCCGGGCGACGTGGATCTCGGTGTCCTGGTCTGTTTCAACGAGGCCGATGGAAAATTTCTCTGGCAGCATTCCAGCGAGAAGCTTCCCACCGGCCGCGTTCACGACTGGCCGCTTCAGGGCATTTGTTGCTCGCCGCTCGTCGAAGGCGATCGCATGTGGTTCGTCACCAGCCGCGGCGAAATCCGCTGTCTCGACGTCGAGGGCTTCTACGACAATGAAGACGACGGCCGCTCAGAGAAAGAAGAGCCCGCCCGTCTGTTCGACGTTCGCCGGTCCGAAGACCCGGCTCAAGATAAAGTCACCGGCTATGTGACCGAGCTCGATGGCGGCAAAGTGCCTTCTGCCCTGCGTGAGAGATTCGCCGCCGTCGAGATGGCTTTGCCCGAGGGCGATATCTCCGTGAAGCCGGTCACCGGCATCGAGATCCACCACGTCAAAGCCAGCAAAGCTTGGTCATTTGAGGCCGAGGTAAATGGCCACAAACGCGAATTTCTGATGACTCTAGTCGGCCCGGCCCTTTCCGCGTTCAAGATTCTCGCTCCTCCCGACAAGGACGAAGCTGACGTCGTGTGGGTCGTGGACATGATGAACAAGCTCGGCACTTCCCAGCACAACATGTGCAGTTGCTCGGTCACAAGTTGGGGCGATTTGCTCCTCGTCAACACCAGCAACGGAGTGGATGAGGCGCATATCACGATCCCGGCGCCCCAAGCCCCCAGCTTCGTCGTCATGAACAAGAACACGGGCGATATCTATTGGACGGACAATTCACCAGGAAAAAACATCCTTCACGGTCAATGGTCGAGTCCCACCGTCGCCGAAATCGGCGGCGTGGCACAAGTGATCTTCGGCGGCGGTGACGGCTGGGTGTATAGCTTCAAGGCCGACAGCAAGAAGGAGCTGCTCTGGAAATTCGATATCAATCCCAAGGACGCTGTTCTCGAGCTCGGCGGCCGCGGCACTCGCAACGACATCATCAGCACGCCCGTCATCTATGACAACAAAGTTTATTTCTGCACCGGTCAGGACCCCGAGCACGGCGAAGGCGTCGGCATTTTGTGGTGTATCGATCCGACCAAGCGCGGCGATATCAGCGAGAAGCTGGCCGTGAACCGCGCCGATCCGAAAAAGCCAATTCCGGTCAAGCGCATTCAAGCCGTCGTCGAAGCCGACGGCGACGTCGCCATCGACAATCCAAATTCCGGCGTCGTCTGGAAATACACCTCGAACGACGCCAACGGCAATGGCAAAACCGATTTCGACGAGCAATTCCACCGCTCGATCAGCACTTGCACGATCAAAAGCGATCTCTTGTTCGTGCCCGACTTCAGCGGCCTCTTCCACTGCGTCGATGCCCAGACCGGCAAGGAATACTGGACGTTCGACATGCTCGCCGCCGCCTGGGGCTCCGCCATGATCGTCGGCGACAAGGTCTATGTCGGCGACGAGGACGGCGACATCGCCATCTTCGATCTCACCAAGGAAAAGCACGATCCCATCGCCGAGATCAACGTCGGCAACAGCGTCTATAGCACGCCCATCGTCGCCCACGACGTCCTCTTCATCGCCAACAAAGATCACGTCTTCGCCATCGCCCCAACCAAAGGCGACGACACCAAAGCCGGCGGGGAATAGAAATTGCAAGAACCAAGAACCGAAGAACCAAATTGAGCTTAGTAACTTCCTATTTGGTTCTTGGTTCTTGGTTCTTGGTTCTTTGGTTCTTGGTTCTTGGTTCTTGGTTCTTTGATTCTTTGATTCTTTGATTCTTTGATTCTTTATGCCCAAGCGAGTCCTCGACATCGGCAACTGCGTCCCCGACCACGCCGCCATCCGCCGCCTGTTGGAAACGACATTCCGAGCTGACGTGACGCAGGTTGACGATGGTCCCGGTGCTCTCGCCGCGCTTCGCAAAGAGCCCTTCGACCTCATCCTCGTCAACCGCAAGCTCGACATCGACTACTCCGACGGCCTCGAAATCATCCAGCAAATCAAAGCCCACCCCAAGCTCGCCGCCATTCCTTGCATGCTCATCACCAACTACCCCGATCAGCAACAACTGGCCGTCGCAGCCGGCGCCGAGCCCGGCTTCGGCAAAAAAGAGCTCCACACCGACCAAACCAAATCCCGCCTCGCCAAATTCCTTACATCCTCCGGCGAGCGGGAGGCGTGAGTCTCCCGGTAGCGTTCCATACGGGCAGTGCCGAAATTCCGGGAGGGCGAGGTTCCTGCCGAGCCTCGACGGTCCAAGATCGGCCCTCCGTCAACGAACAACCTCCTGCCCCAACACTGGCGACCAAGCCGCGTCAGCCGGCATTCCCCATCTTCCCAAACTATTTTCCAAAATCTGGCCCGGTTTTTCCCGCCAATTGCGATATAGCTATTGAGGCCACCGCCTATCGCCCGGTTCATCCCCAATCACCAATACACCAGCGGCTAACACCACTTTCTAAGTTAGCGCCCCGAAACAAATGTTAGTTTCCTTAAACCACTGGCTGCCAACATCTTCCATCGAAGCTAACATCTCCCACACACAAAAAATTGTCCCCAAATGTTAGCCGCCTTCAAACTTTATACTTACCGGCCACCAACCCTTGGACTGGCCCTCATGGGCCTACCGACTAGAATGACCCCTCGCTAACCAACCTCGTTCTCACGCTCCGCGTGGGAACGCACTCCCCGACGCTCTGCGTCGTTCCTCCTCCCCCGCATGAACACCAACCCGCCTGCCACCGAACCGCAAGTCGAAATCAACCTCCGCGACCCAACCGTCGCCGCGATCCTCGCCTGGCTGATCCCCGGCGCCGGCCACCTCTACCAGCGCCGCACCGGTAAGGGCCTCCTGTTCATGATCTGCATCCTCGGCATTTACTTCTTTGGCCTCGCCCTCGGCGAAGGCAAAGTCGTCTATGCCTCCTGGAACCAGGTCGATCGTCGCTGGCAGTTTCCGCTGCAGGCTGGCGTCGGCCTCCCCGCTATCCCCGCTGTCGTGCAGAGCATGACCGTTCGCCGCGGCAATCCGCCCCTCATGGGCGGCATCATGGCGCCGCCGAAAACCCAGGATGAGCTCGCGAGTTGGCACTATCTACTCGCCCAGCGATTCGACATCGGTACGCTCTACACCATGGTCGCCGGCCTCTTAAACATCCTCGCCATCTGGGACGCCTACGGCGGCCCCGTCATCACCGACCCCGGCAAAGAACGCGGCCCTCCGGATGACCCAAAATCAAAAGACAAAAAATGACGAATGACAAATTAGGTGCAAAAACGCTAAGCATGGTTTTGAATTTCATGCGTTGAATTTGTTTCGTGCTTCGAGTTTCGGATTTCGAATTTCTACCATGCTGATTGCTTCCACCCTCCAGGCCGCCCAGCTCTGGTACATCGTCCCGCTGATCCTCTCCGTCAGCCTCGTTTACGGCGCCACGCGCCACGAGTTGCCCCGGCCCATCCTGTATCACGCCTGGCACACCGCCGTCTGGATGGCCGTCTTCATGGGCAGCATCTTCGTCGTCCTCTGGCTTGTATCGCTTTGGGTATAGCAAAACTTTGAACTTTGAACGTTGAACATTGAACCGCTACGAAGTAGTCGTCATCGGCGCCGGTGCCGCGGGCCTCGTCGCCGCATCCGAAGCCGCCTCCCGCGGCCGCAAAACGCTGCTGCTGGAGAAAAACCGCCGGCCAGGCGTGAAGATTCTCATTTCCGGGGGGACACGCTGCAATCTGACGCACGCCACCGACAAATGGGGCATTGTGAAAGCCTACGGCGACCAAGGCAATTTTCTCCACTCCTCCCTCGCCGCGCTTTCGCCGTCCGATCTTGTGAAAATGATCGAAGACGAAGGCGTTCCAACCAAAGTCGAAGAAACCGGCAAAATTTTCCCCGTCAGCAACCGCGCCACCGACATCCTCGACGCGCTAATGAAGCGATTTACCCGCACCAATGCTGAACTATCCCTCGAAGAGCTCGCCCAACGCATCGAACGCCTCGCAGACGCCAACATGTTTCGCATCACCACCAATCGCCGCGAGCTGACAACAGAGAGAATCATCATCACCGTCGGCGGCCAGTCGTATCCGGGCAGCGGCACCACCGGCGACGGTTACGCCTGGGCCGCGGCTTTCGGCCACACGATCGTTCCGCCCCGCCCCGCCCTGGTGCCGCTCGTCACAGAAGAGCCGTGGGTTCGGGCCTTAAGTGGCGTCACAATTCCGGATGTGGAATTGAAGCTGCGAGTTTCCAGCAATCCCAAACCGCTCGACTCCCGCCGCGGCTCCGTGCTGTTCACCCATTTCGGACTCTCCGGCCCCGCCGTCCTCGACATTAGTCGCGCGTTTACCGCACTTGAAACGCCCGCTGCCCAGTTGACTTGCGATTTCGTTCCGACGCTCTCCGCCGAAAATATCGAGGAGCGGATTCGCCGGGCTGCCAACGCCGACGGCAAACAGCACCTGGTTAACCTTGTGGCCGAATTCTTGCCGCGCCGCCTGGCGGAAAGCCTGCTCGATCGAGCCAGCCTCACCCATCAGGCCCGCCTTGGCGAATTTTCTAAGGCCAACCGGGCGTTGCTGATCGGAGCGATTAAGTCCACGGTCATACGCATCACCGGCACTCGCGGCTTCGCCAAAGCCGAAGTTACCGCCGGCGGGATTGCCCTCGACGAAGTCGATAGCCGGACGATGCAAAGCAAGCTTTCGCCTGGGCTCTATTTCGCCGGTGAAGTCCTCGACCTCGACGGTCCCATCGGCGGCTACAACTTTCAAGCTGCATTTAGCACCGGCGTGCTCGCGGGACGGAGCATCTAATCAGCCGCTTCCGATGGGAAGTCGATCGATTTCACGCGAACTTAACCCGCAACTTATCGTCACCTTGGAACGAATTTTTGGTCAAAGCGGCGCCGAGAGAGCGAATTTCACTAGTTATGATGCGCAGTAGCGGTTAGGATGAACCCCGCTGATCGGACCGCCCCGCTAGGATCTGGCTTCTCTCAGGCGGCGATAGTTTTGCGAGAAAATCATTGCAAGACACAGCACGGACGTTTTGTTCTGTGGTCTTGCATGAAGGTAGCTCGCATGTCTTACACATTCTGCGCGCGAAGTGCGCTGTTATTGGCTCTCGTGGCGTGTTGGCCGGCATTTGTGCTGGGTGAAACATTAAATTCTCGTTTGGCGACGTACCACCAAGACGGCCAAAGTTACTTTGCACTCAGCCTGCTATCGCAGACGACGGCCGACCCGGCCCAGAAAAACGACGTTGTTATTCTTGTCGATACCTCAGCCAGCCAAGTCGGACGGTATCGCGCGGAAGAGCTGGCCGCCGTTCAGGCAGTTTTGGCCGGCCTCTTACCGAACGATCGCGTGCAGCTCATGGCGGTCGATATGAAGGCCACGCCCCTTAGCTCGGGCTTTGTCGCGCCTCAGGGCCCAGAGATGCAGGCTGCCTTGGCCAAGCTCAACGGCCGCACGCCCCTTGGCGCCACCGACCTGGATTCTGGTTTGCGAACGGCAGCCAAGAGCTTTGCCGGCGAAGGAGCAGCCCGGACGATCATTTACATCGGCGACGCCATGAGCAAGGCCAACGCCTTCACCGACGCCACGCTGCGAGCGCTGATCGCCGACTTACGAGGTCAGCAAGTGACCGTGTCGAGTTATGTGGTTGGCCAAGCGTCAAACCAACCGCTCATGGCAGCGCTGGCGAATCATACGGGAGGGGTGATTGAAACCGATCGATCCGATGCCAACGCCGCCGCCGCGAGCGGCCGCGCTTTGGCGGAGGCTGTGCACGGCTCGGTCATTTGGTCGAGCGAGACCTTGCTGCCAGCCAACATGACGGCTTTTCCCAGCGAGATGCCGCCGCTAAGAACCGATCGCGACTCGATTCTCGTGGGACTTCTCGTTCCCAACGCCCCGGTGACTGTGCGGATGGATGGCACACTCAACGGCAAGCCGGTGAAGCTGGGTTGGTCCGCGACGCCCGAAAAATCGAGCGACGATTTCGCATTTCTTCCGAAGCTGGTCGAGTTGGCAAGAAGCGATAGCGGGTTGTCGCTGCCGACCGCCGGTTCCGGGGGTTTGAAACAGGCTGCCTGGCTGACGATGCATAGTGCCGAGCAATTCACCAAGCTGGGCCATGAGGCCCTCGCGTCCGGCAATTTCGATGGCGCTGCGAAGGTCGCCGCCGCGGCTCTCGTCCGCGATCCCGGCAATCCAGAGGCGATCGCTATCAAAGAAGCTTCCCGCAAGGCACTGCTCGTGGCGAAAACACCGGCGACGACCGAGCCGGAGCTGAGGATGACCGGATTAACCACGCCGATGGCGCCCAGCGGGCTGTTAGCCGAAATGCTTGCCGAGCCGCCCGGTTTTCTCGCCCGCGTGGAAGACGAACAGCGGGTATTAGCGGGCAAAATGCAGGCGGAAGTCGATAACAGTCTGGCAGCCGCGCGCAGGACGATGGTAACGAATCCCGACCAAGCGGAGCAGGACCTGAAAATGACGCTCGAAGGCGTCGAGCGGACGCCTGAGCTTAACCCCGAAATCCGCAGCCAGCTTCGCCGTAAGCTGGAAAACGCCGTGCGACTTGCCAGGCAGGAAAAGATTCGGGTCGATCAGTCGGTAGCCGTTCAACAAGAGCAAAAAGCGGCGGCGCGCGAGCAAGAACGGCTGAACGATGCATTGGCCATTCAGACTTCACGGATCAAGCAGGTGGTTGATCGGTTTGAGTCGCTGATGGCCGAGCAGCGCTACGCCGTGGCCGATGAAACGATCGTGCCGGAGGTCCAGCGCCTCGCGCCGAATACGTCCATCGATCAATCGATTACCCAAGGCGGCCGTCTGATCCGAAATGTAAATGAGATGCAAAATGTGGTGGTACTACGACACAACAACTATTTGCGGACGCTCTTCTCCGTGGAGTTGTCGTTTGTGCCATTTCCCGACGAGCCGCCGGTCGTTTATATGCCCGCCGAGCAATGGGAAGACTTGACCATCCGCCGTCTCAAGTACAAAGCCGTCGATTTAGGAAAACAGGGTGGCGCGGAGCAAAGAATTTATGGCGAGCTAAACAAGAACACTACCATCGATGTCGTGGAAATGCCGCTTAAAGACGTCATTCTCTATCTGACGGAAACGCACAACATTCCGATCGTACTGAGCCTCAAGAAGCTGGAAGAAGCCAGCGTCAGCGCTGACACACCGGTGACCAAGAGTTTGCGGAGCATTACCCTCCGCTCGGCACTGCGGCTGATCTTGAAGGACTTGGAGCTGACTTATGTCGTGCGTGATGAAGTGCTGCAGATCACGACGCCCGAGGATGCCGAGAGCCAGCTGATCACGAAGGTCTATCCGGTGGGGGACTTGGTTATTCCGATCATGTCGGGCGGCGGCGGCATGATGGGCGGCATGGGCGGTGGCATGATGGGCGGTATGGGTGGCGGAATGGGCGGTATGGGTGGCGGAATGGGCGGCATGGGTGGTGGCATGGGCGGTATGGGTGGCGGCATGGGCGGAGGCATGGGCGGGATGGGTGGTGGTGGAATGGGCGGCGGCATGTTCGCGGTCCAGGACGTCATCTGTCTGGGAACCAAAAAGCCTAGCGAAGCCCGGTAAGTCTGGCAGCAGCTAGACCAAGCCCCATCTTTTGCGCAGGAACCATTCGCCGGCTAGCACAGCGGTCAACAAGAAGAAAAACACCCACGCATCGCCAGACGTTCCTGCGAGCTTCCACCGCGTCTGTCGCACTTCATATTCGGGCGGCCGCTTGTTGAGCTCCGCGATCAACTCCGGCAAGTCTTCCGGCGCCACGGCGCGGCCGCCTTCTTGTCGCGTCCAAGCGGCGAGCGATTGCATCAGGTCAGGATCCGCGGCAGGCGTGCTCAGCTCGACATCGCGATCGAAGACGAGAAACTCGGAGCGTGCCGTACCAACGAGTCGATTGCCTTCATAAGCCGTCGTCTCAATCGCGTAGTCGCCCGCCGCGCTCGGCTGCAAGCTGCCGTGGAATTCGTCCTTGTCGACGGTCAGGTTCAGCGGTTCGCGCCGGCCCCCGGGATGAACCACAGTCGTGTCCAGCCGCGCCCCTGCCAGCGGATCTCCCGCCGCGGATCGCGCTCCCGCGCGAATGGCCAGCTTCGTGCCCGGATTCAGCCGCCGCTGATCGAGCTTGATCCACACATTGTCCGTCGCTGTGTCGTCGTGCTTGACGAGCCACAGAATAATCTGTCGCCAAAAGCGATTGTGCTCGCGACCAAAACCCAATAGTGGCCAGCGATACGTCGAATCTCCGGCGAATGCCAGCGTTCGACCCGCGCCATATTCGCCGCTGACCAAGAGCGGCTCTCCACGCTGCGATTCGAGCAGAATGCGAACGCCAGACTCTTGCTTGATACCGCTGAACCGATTGGCCCAGGCTAGAGGCGGCAACCGCGACCAGATCGCCGCATTATCCGCGTCCCCGCTCAACCGCGTGATGGCGTGCGATCCGACGGGAATCATCGCCGGTCCTTTGATGAACAGCTCTTCGAGCTTGGGACCCGAAAAATCGGCCGAATCGACAGAACTAATAGCAATTGGCAGCGCCTCGCCGATCTTCGTCCCGCGCCAATGCCCGCGACCAAAGCTGCCGTTGCCGCCGAGCATTAAGAGGCCCTTGCCTTTCTCGACCGCGGCCGCCAGCCGCATATCATTCGCTGGTCCCAGAGCCGCCTGATCGACGTCCCCCAAAATAAATGCGTCGTATTTGGTTGTGAAATCGCGTGGCAAATCGACCGGCCACCTTTGCCGGTTGCGAGGATCGACGTAGTAGTCGTCCAGTTCGATATCCGGCGACGCATTGATCGCCCGCCGGACGGCTCGCTGCTCGAAAGGCAGGTTGCCATACAGGTAAAGCACGCGCAATCCGCCCTCCAGAACCGTCAAGAAGGCATCAAGCGAATTATTCTTCGTGACTTGCTCGTCCGGCTGGGGGTCGGCCCTGAGCGTCAAGCGATAATGGCCAGGCGTCTGCGGTGTGTGGGGAAACTCAACTTCCACTTGGCGGTTGTCTTCGCTGGCGCGGATCATCCGGCGGCCGATGCTTTGCGTATGGTTCTTCTCGTCGGTAAGCAACAGCTCCACCGGCAAGTCCTGTTTGGCATACCCACGAATTCGCACCAGGCCGCGAACGACGAGCTCGTTTTTGACGAAAACCGTGAACTGCTCATCTAGCCGATCGATCGCAATATCGCGAGCCTGCGCGGCGTCGCCGGCGAGGCCAAAAGTGACCGTATAAAGCGGCGCTGCGAAGTCGTCACGAACACGGCGGGCCGCTTGCTGCGTCTCGACTTGCGGATCGAACGCCGTCTGTGCGCCGTCACCGAGCAAAAGCACGCCCGCCAGCGGCTTGCCTTGCTCGCCGGCAAGCGCCTGACTTAGGCAAGTGCCAATATCGGTCTGCTCGCCGATCGGCCCGTCGGGAAATTTAATTCGGCCAGCCGAGAATTCCAGCGGGTGCAGTTTTTGGTCGTAGCCAATGACTCTAACCTGAGCTTTGGCTGCCAGACGGCCCAATTCGTCCTGCGCGCGCATCAGCGCCGCTTGCTGCGCCTGCCAGCGTTTTTGATCGCTGCGGCCGCTCGGCAAATTCATGCTGCGGCTGGTGTCGAGCAGCACCAAGAAGGTGCTCAGCCGGGGACTTTTGATTGTGGTGATCCACGTCGGTCGCAACAGCGCGAGAATCGCCAGCAACACGGCGATGAATTGCAAGACATTGAGCACGCGGGCACGTCGTTTTGACAGCGATCCATATTGCGGTCTGACGGCCAAGGTCGCGAGCAAGGCGGCTGCAACAATGATTACCGCGAGGTAACTGCCGAAAACTGGTTCGAAGCCAAGTTGGGACACGGGGGCGCCAGAAGTCAGACGACGGAGGTCGGAAGTCAGATGTCTGTTGGGACCTATTCCTTGAGCACCATGATCTCGACCTTGCGAAACTCGATGGGATGGCTTTCAGATTGCAGGGAAATATATCCCTCGCTGATCAATCGATTATCGCCTTTGATCAAGGGCCGTGCGGTCGCGTCGCTGTCGTCGTATTGCGGCTGCTCATAACTAATTACCGACTCGCCGTTGATGTAGTGCGTGATCGTTTTATCCCCATGCACTTCGACCTCCGCCGTGACCCATTGATCGCCATCGTAGGTTTTCGATTTTGAGTTGGTGCAATGCCGCTTGATCAACTCGCCGTTGATGACGACGTGTGTGCCGGGCGTACACAGATTACCGGTCGTGCGGCTGCCTTTGCCGAGACCGCCGAGAAACTGGACTTCAATGGAGACGGGAAAATCCTGGTCCTTGTCCATCGTCTGCGGCGGCTGGCAATGCAGCATGACGCCGCTATTGCGAGTGGCCCAACCTTCACCGCCAGGGCATTGCTCGCCGACAAACCGATATTCGACCCGCAGCCGATAGTGCGAAAACTTGTCTTTGTAAAAAATGTGGCCGTACTTGCGGTCAAATTGTTTGTATTGATCGTACGACACCTTCATGACGCCGTCTTCGACGCGAAACGTATCGCCGAAATTGTTGCCCAGCTCATAGCCCTTGATTTTCGGCGTCCAGCCGGCCAGGTCTTGGCCGTTGAAAAGACTAACCCAGACCCCGGGAGTTGCCTTGGCGTCTTCCGCCTTCGTGGCGGCTGAGCCCAGAGCTAACGATAGGGCGGCGATCGCGGACAGAAGCAGTGCGGTCAGACGGCCAGGCATTTTGCGGTGTCCTCAACGGTGAATGACGGAGCGAGTCCTCCCTTTAAAGCATAACGCGGCGCACGCTCGCCGCAGAGAGTGGACGCGCCAGGCCCGGAAAGCTGTCGAATTGTTAGTGGCCGCACAGAATTAGATCGTGCGCCGCTGCTGCGATTGCGAATTGCTAGCCGACAGCAGCAGGATTAAGTCCTGGCTCGTGAAGGTCGGCTGCGAAGGAGTGCTGACCACCGTATTCGACGATTCACTAGCTGTCGCGCTCGCCACATCGGCGGCCACAGCGTTCACAACGTCGTTGGCATTGTCCGACAACAGATTGAGCGCATTGATGACGAGCAAGGAGTCAATCGGCGCTACCTCGCCATCTTGATCGATGTCGAAATTCAGTGCAGCACTTAGCGAATCGTCGCCCGAGTCGTCGAGCGGCAGCGGCGGGGCCGCATGTGAGCCGCGGGAATTGAGGTCGTTGATGATCAGCAATGCGTCGAGCGGAGTGATCTCGCCATCGCGATCGACATCGATCGCCGCGCTCAGCGCCGGAATGTTTCCGCTCGTGTCGGGCTCGTCCGGCGGCGCCTCACCGACCCCCGGCTTCACGTCGTCTTCATAAAAGCTGATTTGCTTGGCCAAAGCCGTGATCAGGTTAGTTAAACCGGCTTGCACGAAAATCTGGGCTTTCAGCCATGAAATCGTGTTGCTGAACTTGACCGAATTGCCGGCCCCGTATGCAAAGATGCCCTGCGCCGCATTGTCTTTGCCGATGCTGACAAAGCCGTGCCGTAAAGCCCCAGACGAGGAGAAGTAACTATCTTTTATTGCCACATTGTTGGCATCGGCGACCTGAGAGAACTTATAAACCCCGCCGACTTTCGTTGCTTGGTGGTCGCCCATCAAAAATGTGATGCCGGTGTCACTGAAATCCTTCAGGGCCGTGTTCAGCGGGTTGGCGGGCTGCGAGTTATCGCGAATGCCGGCGCCGGTGAACAGCTTATCGCTGCCGAGATTGCCCAGGACGAGGCTGACTTGCTGCGGCGTGCTCTGGGCAATTTTCTTGGCGTTTAACGTAAATTTCGAGTTCGGATCATCGACGATATTGTTGATAACATCGTTGCCCGCTCCGCCATCCAGCAATGCCGGCACGTGCGAGATATTGTCGATGGTATCATTGCCACCCAGGCCCTGAATCCACATCCGGTTGAGATTCTTGAGCTCAAACTGAGCATGCAGCGGCACGCCGCCGACGATCAGCGTCGAAGGATTGTCGCCGATCGAGATATCGTCGGCCGCCGCGGTGCCGATCACCTGGAATCGGTTATCGCTGCCACCGCCGCCGTCAAGTTGCAGCATGTTGGGCAGCCCCGCGCCCATGTTGACGACAATATCATTGTGGTTCGCGCCTGTTTTCAGCCCAAACTGCTCGATGCTCGCATACGTGACCTTGGCGACGCCGTCCCGCAGGATCTGATTGCCAGAAATGGCGTATTTCACTACCGCCGTGGAAACCGCGGGCACGAACGCGATGTCATCCAGCGTCACCTGGTCGTCAATGTTCCCGGCGACGCTGTTAATGCCTGGCTGAAAGTAAGGCCGCCCCGCGGCAACCACACCATGCCTGCGGATGTTAGCCGCCCGGGAAAGATCGCCGGCTCCGGCGTTGATCGTCACCGGGTTGGCCGATGTGACGCCCGCAAGATTGAGGTTGACATCGTCATCCTGGCTAGAGCCGGTGATCGTAATCGTTAGCCCGCTTAACTTGCCCGTGACGGCGATCAAGCTGCCCGTCGTCGTCGTGCCGGCCGCCGCGATATCGGTGACTCCTACATTATCGAGGCTCGCCAGATCGATTTTCATCGTCCCGGCCGTGGCCGACAGATTACCAGAGACAAGGATCGAGTCGCCCGCTTCCAGGCGGATATTTGCGGCTTGAACAACGATTCCGGCTGCGATCGTGACGTTGTTTGTCGTCGGCACAACCGTTTCGGTGGCCGAAAACTTAAGGTCGCCGGTCAACGTGATGTTGCCGGCAGCGGAAACCGCGCCGTCATTGGCCGTTACCGTCAGATTCTTTAACGGCTGAGCGTTTCCGACGACGCCATTGAAGGGCACACCGGCCGCCGCGATGATGGTCAGCGATTCGCCGGCCACCGCACCGTTCAGCGAGCTGAAATTGCCGAATTGAACAAAATTGCCTTTCAACGTGACCAGGTGCGTAACGACGTTTTGAACGAAAACTTGATTGAGATACGAATGATTGCCCGTTGTTGTGATGTCAGCGTTGATATGCGTGCTGCCATCCGCGTTGAGAATCAGATTGACTAGTGGCGTCATGCCGCCGACCGTCCCATTAAACGTGGTCGCGCCCGTATCGAAGCTCTGCAGATCAAAAGCCCCGTCCACGGTGCCGTTAAACGTGATGCTGCCCGTTGCATTGAAGGTAGTATTGGCGCCGAGAACCACTGCGTCGTTGTACGTTTGAACTGCTGCCGCAATGTGGCCGCCATCGATCTGCGTGGTCCCACCAACATCCGTGGTCAATCCGGCGAGGAACGTACCAATGCCGACATCGCCGCCAAATGTGGTCGTCCCAGCCGTGTTGAGGATCAGCGACGCCGGACCATCGATTTTCGCTTTGAAATTGATATTCCCTGATAAGCCGGGGCCGAGCGACTTCAACGTGATGACCGCGACATTAGCTCCAAGTGTCACGTTGTCCGAATAAGTCTGCGTCTTGCTGGTCGTGATCGTATCGGTGTTGATGGTGGTCGTTCCGGTGACGGAAAGGTCGGTTACACCGGTTACGGAGTCCGCCGCCGCATCGCCAAACACGGCATTGCCCACGACCGCCAGGCTGTTATTCCCGCCAGTGATCTTGCCATCGAATGTGACCGTTGTTCCGGTCAGCGCCGCGTTACCGCCGAGCGTGATAGAGTCTTTGTATGTCTGGGCACCGGTAGTCTGCATGTTTCCGGCAATCACCGTGGCACCAGGAGCGTCGGTTGTGACGCTCGCTAACAGTGATCCGGGACTACCGAACGTTGTCGTTCCTGCCGTATTGACAATGAGATTATCAAGCCCGCTAACATCCTTCATAAAGTTGATATCACCTGCGACAGTGCTCTGAATCAGCGTATCCTTGTTAATGGTTACGTCATCGTTGTAAGTCTGGGCACCGGTCGTCGCGATACTCTCTCCCAAGCTCTCTCCGAATATCTCTACCCGGGTTGTATTACCGGTTGTCAGGCTGACCAGCGGCGTTGTGCTGCCAATGGAGCCGCCGAACTGCACGAGTCCGCTTAATGTTTCCACCGACAGCGAAAAAGCACCGTCTATGGTGCTGGAAAACGTAACAGTATTTGTCGCGGCAATCGTGATTGCGGTGTTTGCGCCGAGTGTCACTACATCGTCATACTCCTGCTTGCCCGTCGTCTTGATGCTGCCTCCGTTGATTGCGGTTATGCCCAAGCCTTTCGTCTGCAATTTCGTCAATGGCGTCGTGCCGCCGACGGCCCCTCCAAACGTCACAATTCCAGAAGTGTCAACGGTTAGATCAAAGGCTCCGTTCACCGTGCTGACGAACTTGATATTTCCACCAGAGGTGCTCGCCAGGCTAGTGTTGATGGCGAGTGACACGGGATCGTTGAAGACCTGATCCCCTGTCGTCGTGATAGCGACCGCACTGTTGATATCCAAGATGGTTGAGCCCGCAACATCGGTGCTCAAACTCGCGACGCCAATGTGGCCTTCGAACTTCGTGGTGCCAGCCGTGTTAATGGCTAAAGAGACTGCACCGGTGATCGTGCCCTCGAACGTGATATTTCCGCTGCCGGTGCTGGTGAAGGTCGTCCCCGTGCCCAGAAGAACTGCATCTTTATAAGTTTGATCACCGGCTGCGCTGACCACACTCGTGTTAATCTGCGCGGTGCCACTAACCACGAGAGTCGTCACTCCGGTGACTGAATCCGCCGCGGCATCGCCAAAAACAGCATCGCCTTCGACATCCAAGCTGTGAGTTCCCCCGACAACCTTCCCGTCGAATTTCACCGTCGCACCGACCAGCGTGGTATCTGCGCTGAGCGTCACATCGTCTTGAAATTCTTGTATTCCGCCGGTGGTGATCGTATCGGTAAAAATTGCGGTGGTGCCACTAACAGTTAGCGTTGTGATACCCGTAACCAGATCCGCCGCCGCGTCGCCAAAAACTGCGTTGCCGACGACATCCAAGTTGTGACCGTTTCCATTCAGCGTTCGATCGAAAACAACATTGGCAGCTGCGAGTTGCACATCCGCGGCCAGAATAACATCGCTGTCGTATGTTTGATCGGCAATTGTCGAGATGTCCGCGCTAATCTGAGTCGTGCCATTGGCAACTTTGAACCCGTCCAAGGGCGTCGGCCCCACAGAGTTCACGGCTACCGAATCGTCGGCGCTCTGCATCTCAATGTCGAAGTCGCTGAACATCGCGGGATCGACCGTCAGCGTGCCGCCAGCCAGCGAAAGGCCCGGAATCACGGGCAGACTCAAAACGGCGCCACCGCCCTGTTGAAACTCATACTTTCCGGCCACCGCGTTGAACGAAATGGCGAGGCTGTCGGTCTTGTTCGCCAAATCGTTCAGATCGGTGATCGTCAACTGTCCCGCCACAGCCGAAGTAACCGCCAGCGTCGAAAGCACCCGGCGTTCTTCCAGCGATTCAAAAAACAGCCGCCGCGAGTCGCACTTATGCGGCGCGGCCGCCTTATCGCGTCGAGGCTTGATCGGCATCCATGGAAATCGCGAAGCGCGCTTCATCGAACAGTCCTCATCAGCCGAAAACCGGCGAAAAGATGGCGGCGCCCGAGCTTCAGCGGTCCGTGCCGCGCGCAGGGGCAGACGTAAAGGCATGCCCCTCATGGTAATTGGAATGCCAAGCGTCACAACGATTTTGCACGATTACAGGCGGCGCAAGCGGAATAAACCGCGTGACGCAATCCGCGGCGCAGCGCATCCTGTCACCGGAAACATTTTTGCCTGAAACATCAATCATTTTTGTACGCTAAGAGGCACAGGCGTGCGCGCGTCGCGCCGGCCGTCAGAATCGTTTGCAGCGGTGCGACCAGACCACTATGCTAGGTCGTATCCATGCGTCTGCACCCTGGTTTTGTGACTGGGCGGTGAACGCCGCCGGCAACAATAGACCCTGTCTAATACGACATTATGTCGCATACCCAGGCCGCATCGAATCTCGATTATCGCGTCGGGGATCAGCCGGTGCCGGGCTATACGCTCATTCGTGAGCTCGGCCGCGGGGCGATGGGTGTGGTCTGGCTGGCCCAAACCGACAGCGGCTTCGAGCGGGCTCTGAAGGTCATCAATCTGCGACAGCGCGGCGGCAAAAAGGAATATCGCGGGCTGCGGACGATCAAGCAGCGAAAATTGCTGCACGGCAATCTGCTCACGCTCATCGATTACTGGCTCAAGGACGGCGACGGCCAGTTCATCCCCGATTCCGACGATTATGAGAATACCGATAGTTTCTTCATGCCGGCCAAGGACTACGCCGGGCCGCTCAGCCTGACCCAGACCACACCGCAAAGCATAAGCGCGACGAATACCGATCCACGGCCCACCTGGCAATCGCTCCCGCTCACCGCGCGCGGCGCCACGATGGTGCCGCACGCCACGATGTCGGAGGCGCCTCCTTCGCAGCCGACAGACGATGCCAGCTCGGCCGATGCCGCGGGTCAGGGTAAGAAGCCCGAGCACCGTCCCGTGCAGCTCATCGTCGCGATGGAGCTGGGCCACAAAACGCTCGATGACCGCCAGCAGCAGTGCCGCCAAGATAAGCATGCGGGAATTCCCGCCGACGAGCTGCTCGAGTACATGGAGCAAGCAGCCCGCGGTCTCGATTATTTGCATCGCGAAGGCATCATTCATCGCGATATCAAGCCGCAAAACATCATGCTCGTTGGCGATGTCGCGAAAGTCTGCGACTACGGGCTCATCGTCACGACCGAAGCGGATCTGCGGAAAACGAGCAACGCGTTTACGCCCCTGTATGCCTCGCCGGAAGCCGTCGGCGAGCAGCCGCTGACTGGCCGCACCGATCAGTATTCGCTGGCCATCACTTATGTTGAGCTGCGAACCGGAAAATCGCCCTATACGAGTGAGACAGCCGCGTCGGTTTATGCCGCCAAGGAGACGGGCAAATACAACCTGTCGCGGATTCACAAGAGCTGCGTTCGCAATGTGCTGCGGAAAGCTCTCGCGCGCGAACCCAACGAGCGTTTCACGAGCTGCAGCGAATTTGTTCGCGAGTTGGACAAAGCCGAGCATAGTCATCCGTTCATTTTCTGGACCGCGGTGACTGCCGCCGTAGTGGCGCTGATCGCAATTGGCACGGCGCTCGCTGTGCCCGGGATTCGTCTAATCCCCGCGCCGCCGGTCGTTGATCGCCCGGATTCGCCGCCCAATGCGCCTGACTCGTCGAACGTCCCCGTTGTTGAGCCAAAAACCGCGGCGAACAGCGAGCGAAACACGCCCCCCAAGCCGCTGCCGCCGCCGACGGCTGAATTGCGCGACATCGTCGCCGACGCTCGTCAGCTTCGTCTGGCAGGAAAATTCGACGAAGCGTTGGCTAAGCTCGATGAAGCCAAGATTGACTCTGCTTCGACCGACGTACGAAATTGGAACTATCGTCTGGAACGGCTGACGACCGATCTCACTTGCCATGTGTCTTCGCCCGCCGCGGTATCCGCTGAGCAGTGGACCTCGTGGCAACAGCAAGCGACGCAACTTGCCGAGCAGTCGTCCGGCGAAGGGGCCGAGGCCGTGCAACTGGCCGCAGCTCGCCTCTTTGCTACCACACGGCTCGATTCAAATCGTATAACGCTCGACAATTCTGCCTCCGACTTCGCCCGCGCCTTTGCGGGCGCTGCGCAGTGGAGCAAGATCCTCCGCGATGAGGACCAGGCTGCTCTCAAGTCGCTGCGCGACGCGCTTCGCGATCGTCTGCTCGCCAGCAATCAGCCGCTGACGACAGAATGGAAGGAAAATCTCAATTTCATCTGGTCCGATCGCGAAGCGCTGCAGATTCTGATCGATCGCGTGCGGCGACAGCTCAAAGACACCAATGAGGACGGGCTGAAATCGAGTGTTGCCGATCTGGACGAGCTGGCGAACCAATTCGTCGCCAACGCTGCCGATCTTCAGCCTCAACTGGCGGCCATTCGCGGTGATTTACAGCAGCGACGGCAAAAGGCGGCTCTCGCACAGTTACAGCCGTTTCTGCGCGAGGATTTAGCGAGCGCCGCGGTTCGCTCGCAGCTCGCGACTCTTCTCGATTCGCTGGGCGATTTGGCTAATGCACCGCTGGCCAACTTGCTCCGCATCGAAGCAGACCTGGAAGCAGGCGGAAGTCGCCGTTTGACCGAGCATCGGAACAAGCTGCGCAGCGTTTTGCTGGAGCTCGACCGCGGCTCCAGTCCGGCTGATCGTTCGCTGGCCGATTTTGCCCGCTATTTGCGGACTCGAATCGACATCCAGCTTTATCCCAATCGCACTCCGGAAGACATCAAGGTTTTGCTCGGTTGGCCTTCATCGTCAGAAGGTGACTGGCAAACACCGGCGCGGACGACGCAGGCGGCGGGCGTGTTGATCCGCCTGGCGGATGCTGCCTTGCCGGCCGAACGCGAAGGCGAGTTGGATTTGTTCAGCGCCGGCAGCGATCAAATCAAGTCGGCAAGCGCCTATCTCGACAAGGCATTAGCGCTGGCCGGCCGCTCGGCAGCCGGTGATGGTCTGCAAGCGGTCATTTTCGCCATTGGGGCTTATCAGGCAAATGATGCCACTCGCTGGAAAGATGTCTCTGATTTGGCGAGCGAGGCAGTTGCCAATTGGAACACCGTTAAGGACGCACCGATTGCCAATCGCGGGCCGGCCCTGAAATTTGTCGGTGCCTTTGCTGCGTCGCGACTGAAGGACAATTCGGCCGCTGGCGCCAACGCGGCAGCGCTGGCGACGTTCGCTGATTTGCTGAGCCGCCAGTTCCACGAGAACAGCTCCGCAGAGGCTGGCGATGAGTTGATTTACAACATGGTCGTCGCGCCGGCTCTCGAATTGCCGCTCGATGAATCCAACACCGCGAACCGCGAAAAACTCGCCGCCATCTGGATCGCCAAGGCTCGCCTCCTGGAGCGGGATGACAGTAATGGACTCATCGGCCCGGCTGCAGCAGGCGAATCGAAGGACAGCTATGCCCGCTCGATTCTGGCCGCGAACAAGGCCTACGAAAAAGCCCGGCAGCTTGGCGAATCCGTCACCGCGGCGGCCGGTTTTGGTCGCACGCTGCTGAAGCTTTCGCGCACTGACTTTCTCGCTCATCGCAAGCACAATTCGCAGTTGCTCGCGGCTTTGGTGGAGCACTACGATCCGCAGGGCAACTCGGAAAATCCGAGCTTGCGGCTGGCCAGCGCGTGGGTGAGCTGGGACGCGGCGATGCAGGAATTGGCTCGTCCGCAACAAATTGAGGGAGTTTCCCGTTCGCTCCGTCATTATCGGGCGGTCATTAGCGCGACGACCGAGCGCGATCCCTACGCACTGAATAGCCTCGCGCTGACAGTCGCGAGCAATGCGCATGTCCGCGCTGCCTATTGGACGGCAATCGGGCCGCGCGACTTGGCGATGGTCAACGAGGGCGCGAGCCTGGCCGACAAAGACCCGGCCGAGATGTCGAAGCACGAGCACCTGCGTAGCGCGGTCGGATTGGCACAGTCTGCCGAATTGGATGGCCAACGCCGTTTGCCGGAAGAAGCTTACATGAGCGAGGGGAACGCCCTGGAAGATCTCGCGTATTACTGCAAGCTCACCGACAGCTACGCCGATGCCGCAAAGGCCTTTGAAAACGCCGCTCAGAATACCGGCCTGCGGTCCAAGGCTTATGCTCGGCTCTCGCTTGGGCGCTGCCAATATCGCTGGTCGCGCGAGCCGGCAATTCCCGCGATGACGCGCGGCGAGCGAGTCGCCAAGCTGCGGGAGGCATACACGACGCTCAAATCGGCCGTCGATGCGGCCGGAGCCGACGAGCCCCGCGATGCGGCGGAGGCCAACTGGTGGCTGGCGCAGGTGTTTGCCGAAGCGGGTTACGCCGGGCCGGGCGGCGTGGCCGGAGCAGGAAAGAACGCACTCGAATCCGAACCGCTCGACAGGCTATTTGCTGTTTATAACCGCAAGGACACGCTGCATCCGGTGGCAGAGGCCGAGTTGACCGCCCGCATGCGCGATTACGAGCAGGCGTGGCGGCTGTCGAAGCAGGCGGCTGACATCGCGGCGGCGAGCGCTCCGCAGGATGAAGTCACATATCGGCTCGATAGCCTGGAAATCGGCATTGAGTTGGCCGGATACTTGAAGTCGCTGGGGGCGTTCTTGCCGACTTTGCATCGCGATGAGCTCCTGGTGGAAATCCGCAAAGGCGCCACGCAGTTTCTCGAGCTTTCGCAGCGCGATCCGGCCACTGCGCCCCGCGGGCTGGCTCTGCGTGCGCTCGATGTTCTGGCCCGCGCCAACGATGGTGTGGTGGCGCTGCCGGAGGGCAAGAACAATGGGCTGGTCGTGCTGAAAAAGTGGGAGCCGTTGTTTAGCGAGCCGGAGGATCAGGACAAGCTCGTCGATGTGCTGCTCTGGGATGCGAACGCGGGGGATGGGGAAGCCGCTCTCGCCCGGGCCGACGAAGCGGCCAAGCAAATCAAGTCGGACAGTTTGCGAAATCGGGCCGTGGGACGGATTTTCCGCACGCGGGCCGATCTGGCTTTGACGGCGATCGACAAAGCTCTGGCAACAATCAAAGCGGCCAAAGCGGCTGGCCGCCAGGCGGCGCCGATTAATATCAACTTGAAGGAAGTGGTGGAAAACTACGCGCAAGGCGAGCAGTATTTGGCCCGGGCCAAAGGCGAGGATGTTGTGTCGAATCTGGACAAGCTGTGCAAGCAGCCGTTGGCCGCTTTGCCGGGTCGGTACGAACGCGATTTTGCTTCGAACCTGGAGCTGCACCGGTTGCGGGAGTTTGTCGTCGAAACGAGTCTGTTGCGGCGCGACGCCGTGCAAGCGGCCAAAGGCTGGCTGAGCCTGGCCGGATACGACGGCGAGCTAACCAAGCAAGGCACTCCGCTGCCGGCCGCGGCCAAGCCGATCGTTCAGCGGCTGCACGATTTCCTCAAGCCGCGGGCTCTGCTCCGCGACGGCGGCCTTTCGCCGGACGACAAAATTCTTGTCGAGGCGCTGGAGCGGAAGTTGGCGTTGTAGGCTTGAGATGTGAGGTTTGGAGGTCGTTGGTCCGGGAAGAGCGATCGTGCGCTAACATTTGAGGGGTAGTTTTTTGTCGCGGGGGAATGTTAGTGTGGTGGAAGTTGTTGGCGGATAGGGGGTTGCAAAAACTAACGTGTGTTCGGGAGCGCTAACATTGAAAGCGGTGTTAGCAACTGTGGTATTTCTGGCCGGAAGCGATTGAGGGAGCGGCACCGCCTCCCAGAGATACATTGAAATTCCGGCGCAAAACCGGACCGAATTCTTGATGATTTTCAAATTTTGCGGTAAAGCGCAGGGACGTTGGCGAAGTTTTATTCGTGGACTGCGCAGGACCAAGATACGCGATTGATCGCCCACCACATGCTCGGCAAGCGGTCTGCCGACAACGCGCGCCGGTTCATGGTGCGGTTGGCTGACAACTGCGCCCAGCCGAACGGTGGTTATGGATGCCCACAGATTTCAGTTGATGGCTTCGCGGCATATCCTGAAGCTGTTGACTTGGCTTTCGGCAAAGATTGCAAGCTCGGCGTGTTGATAAAGCAGTATCGCAACTCGCGGCTGCAAT
>DASXLL010000379.1:0-4191 GCA_036496265.1 Pirellulaceae bacterium
TCTTCTTCGTGCACTTCGTGTCTTCGTGGTAAATATCTTTCTGCTTCGGATTTAATTCAAACTGATCATTTTAACGCCGTTTATCAACGAGAGTCTACCGCGGCCCATTCTGCTACGCCGCAATGATTTTCCACTCGCGCATATTCAGCGTCGGCAACACACGCAGCAAATCCACTTGCGAGCAGTAAGGAATATCACCGCCGTTCCCCACTTCGATGCAATTTTGACCGCCGAGACTCACATTCAAGCGGTCAGTCACAATCTGCTCCATCGAGCCCTCACCGCGACCAGTTGCATCAACCACCTGTTGCCACGCCAGCCGCGCAGCCTCAGCGCGCTTATTCAAAACCGCCTGCCGCGAATCACATTCGACGAGCCGCGACACGATCGCCCCAGCGAGCAAAATATCCTCGCTCGTATTCGTCCCATCCGTACCAGCGCAAAGTATGTCCACCCGTGGCTCATTCTCAAAAGACGCCACCACCGCCGAAAGGTTCAGGAACGACGCAGCCACTACGCGCTTCGCCAACCTCGCGTGCCGCAACGCACGCGTCCCGTTGGTCGTCGTGACATAAACAGCCCGCCCCCCAACTCGACTCACCGAATACTCCGCCGGCGAATTACCCAAATCGAAGCCGTCGATCAACAGCCCCTTCCGTTCACCACCCAGCACCACATTCGGCCGCCCTGCCCGCTCCGCAGCCGCGAGCGCCTCGTCAATCTCCACAAACGGCACCACCTCGCGCGCTCCCGAAGCCAGCGCCTGGCAAATCGTCGACGTCGCCCGCAGCACATCGATCACCGCAACCGCGCTACCCTCCAACTCGCTCTCGCCAACTTCGCTTGGCAGATAATGAACGTTGATTTGCTGCTGGGTCATTTACTTCGATTCTTTCTTGTCGCACTGGAAAACTTCCGCCGGCCTCTGTGCCCTCGGTGCACCCAGTGGTTAGAATCTCCCTCATGCCCGTTGACAAGTCATCCGATCGCGTTCGCTCCATGTTCGGCCGAATTGCGCAGCGATATGACTTTCTGAATCATCTGCTCTCGCTCGGAATCGACCACTACTGGCGCTGGCGCACCGTGCGGCTCGTGTCGCCATCTGGTTCGCTGCCAATCCTCGATGTGTGCACCGGCACCGGCGACTTGGCCCTCGCCTACGACCGCGCCGCTGGCCACAAAACGCCGATTGTCGGCGCCGACTTTTGCTACGAGATGCTCGAAGTCGGACGCAAGAAAGCCGTCAGCAAAAAGGCCGACGGCCGCATCACGTTCATCGAAGCAGACGCGCAAAACCTGCCCGTCCCCAACGACGCCTTCCAAATCGTCTGCGTCGCCTTCGGCCTTCGCAACGTCGCCGACACCGACCGAGGCCTCGCCGAAATGACGCGGGCCTGCGCCCCCGACGGCCGCGTCGCCGTGCTCGAATTCTCCACACCCACTTGGCAGCCCTTCAAAGCCGTCTACGGCTGGTACTTCCGCAACATCCTCCCGCGCATCGGCAAAATCTTCGCCCGCGGCTCCGAAGATGCCTACGAGTATCTTCCCACCAGCGTCGGCGAATTCCCCCAAGGCGAAGCCCTCGCCAACCGCATGCGTGCCGCCGGCCTCACCGCCATCCGTCGCTACCCGCTCACTCTGGGCGTGGCTACACTTTATGTAGGAAAAAAATCCGTAAGTTTGTAGTTAATAACCGACGGCGATTGCGGTTTATCAGTCAAAGAGCTCCTCAAAAATAAAATCATGAGAACGATTAATCCCTGGATCAATTTCAACGGCAACGCCGAAGAAGCATTCACTTTTTACCGATCAGTTTTTGGCGGAGAATTCGCAAAGATCGTTCGTTTCAAGGACCTGGCGAGCGCCGAATTCCAGGCAGCAGAAAATGACGCAAACAAAATCATGTACATTGCTTTGCCTATCGGCAAACACAATGTCTTAATAGCCAACGACGTTCCCGAATTTATGGGACGGGTAAGCGAAAGCGAGAACAGGTCCAAAATATCCGTCAGTGCCGAAAGTCGTGAAGAAGCAGACAAGATATTTAACGGATTATCAGCAGGCGGAGATGTTGAAGGATCCATCGGTGACGGTCCGTGGGGCACCTACGCCGGCATGTTCAGAGACAAATACGGTATTGAATGGATCGTGGAATTTGACCCAGATCATAACGGATGAATTGACCGAAGTACGCAATCAACGCCTGACTGGGCGTAGCTACACCCTATGTAGGAAAAAATTCGTCAGTTTGTAGCTAATGACGAACTGCCAATCTGGTTAACCGTAGGGTGGGTCGAGCTCCGCGAGACCCACCATTCAACCGCGCCTCGATGCCGGTGGGTCTCGTACCTCGACCCACCCTACACGCCAATAACTAATGCCTCACGCCCCCATCATCCTCGGCATCACCGGCGCTAGCGGCGCGATCTACGCCGTCCGCTTGCTCGAAGTCCTCCGCGCCGCGGGCCGCGAAGTCCACCTCACCATCAGCCCCTCCGGCCGCGACGTCCTCCAGCACGAACTCAAACTCAGCATCGACCTCAACAACTTCAAAGACCAACACCTAAGCCTCAGCGAAAAGCCATACAAGAACTCCAGCCTCCAGCCTACAGCCTCCGCCCCCCTCCACTACTACCAATACAACGACTTCATGGCCCCCATGGCCAGCGGCTCGTTCCTCACCGCCGGCATGGTCATCTGTCCCTGCAGCGGCACCACGCTCAGCGCAGTCGCCGCCGGCGCCGCCGGCAACCTCGTCCAGCGCGCCGCCGAAGTCCACCTCAAAGAGCGCCGCAAGCTGATCCTAGTCCCTCGCGAAACACCCCTCTCACTCGCCCACATCGACAACATGCGCCGTGTCACCGAAGCCGGCGGCCTCATCCTCCCCGCCTCGCCCGGCTGGTACTACGAAGTGAATTCACCGCTCGACCTCGTCGACTTCGTTGTAGCCCGCATCTGCGACCAACTCGGCGTCGAACACACCCTCTGCAAACGCTGGGGAACTGAGTAATTGTGGATTTCGGATTGCGGATTGCGGATTGAAATCGTTCTAATCCGCAATCCGAAATCCACAATCCGAAATTGACATGCTCCGCACCATCCGCCATCTCCTCGAACTCATCCGCTTCAGCCACACGCTGTTCGCGCTCCCGTTCGCGCTGCTGGCTGCAGTGATGGCCTGGCGGCTGCAATTCATTGAAGGGAAGAAAGCGCTCGAGACTCCGGCGATCGATGACGAGCAATTCCACCAGCTGCTCGGCACGATGGTCAAAGACCTGGGCCGTTTTCTCGATTGGCCTGTCATCGGCAAATGGCAAGGCTTTGCCATCCGCTGGCAAGAAATCGTCGGCATTCTGTTGTGCATGGTCACCGCCCGCAGCTTCGCCATGGCCTTCAACCGCCTCGCCGACCGACGCATCGATGCCGGTAACCCGCGCACCGCCGGCCGCCATCTCCCCGCCGGCATCCTCAGCGTGGCCCAAGTCACCACATTCGTGATTCTCTGCGCCGCCGGGTTCATCGCCAGCACGCTGCTATTTCTCCCCAACCGCCTGCCGCTCTACCTATCGGTCCCCGTGCTCGCCTTCCTCGCCGGCTACAGCTTCACGAAGCGCTTCACCGCACTCGCCCACTTCTGGCTCGGCACCGCGCTCGCCCTCTCGCCGGTCACCGCCTGGATCGCCATCCGCGGCGAGCAAGTAATCGCGCACCCATCCGACTTACTCCCCGCACTCGTCCTCGGTGCTGCCGTCCTTACCTGGGTCGCCGGTTTCGACATCATCTACGCCTGCCAGGATTACGACATCGACGTCGCCGCCGGCCACCATAGCATCCCCGCCCGCCTCGGCATCAAAAACTCGCTACGACTCGCCGCCTTCTGCCACCTGCTCACCATCGTCGCACTCGCCTGCCTGCCACTGGCCTACCCGCTGTTCGGCACACTCTACTGGATCGCCATCGCCGCGGTGGCAATCCTCCTCCTATACGAACACGCACTCGTCCGCCCCGACGACCTTTCTCGCGTAAACGCCGCGTTTTTCAACGTAAACGCCATCATCAGCCTCGGCCTCTTCGCCGCCGGCACCCTGGACCTGCTAATACACCGCGTGGGATACTAACTAAACGTCTGACTCAAAATACGCCGACAGCGCCCGGCTCTGCCGGGGGTTAGCCGCAGCCATCGTTCGCAAT
>DASXLL010000380.1:0-32656 GCA_036496265.1 Pirellulaceae bacterium
ACTGTACATCGGTACAAAAATTGCCCCTAGCTCCGGGTTCGCGACACCCTGCCATTTGATCCGGATACGACAAGTCGCTCCGCCCCACCCACCACGCACTCGCATGCATATCCAACGCATAAAATGCATAAACCCAACCCACGCATATTTCCACAAACCATTCTGCCACAACGACATACGGCCATTATGCATCCGAAGCATTTTTTACGCATACGCATATGCATGCTGGCGTTTCTCCTCCAGTCATGGGGAATCGTCCAGGCCGAGACTCCAATTGACCTCTCGGCTTACCACATCGACTGCCAGGTCAAAGTCGAGGGCTGGAATGGCAATCTGCGCCTTGCCTGGCCACTGACCGACACAGAAACCGGCGTCGTCACCCTCGACATGACCGGCCAAGCGCCGCTGATCCAAGAATTAGCCGTTCGCAAAAACGGCGGCGAAGCAGAAACAATTATCACCAGCGTCGATCCCGTCTGGTTCCTCACCGTCGGCGAGCGCCGAGCCGCCGACGAAAAAGCCCCCGATCAGCAGTGGGAAGTCTTCTTCGACAACCCGGCGAAACGCCCTCACGAAACATTCACCTCCAAGTTCACACCAAAAATCGCCCGCGTCACCGGCAGCGGCCATCGCTGCACCGTTTCCATCGACGATCTCGCCGTCGGTCCCTTCACCGGCTCCCTCGAACTCTCCTTCTTCGCCGGCTCGCGCCTCATGCGTATCGACGCCGCCATCAAGACCGAAAAAGACCGCCTCGCCGTCTTCTACGACACCGGCCTCGTCACCGACCAGCCGTCTTGGACCGAACTCGCCTGGACCGACACCGACGGCCATCGACAAAAACGCGAATCAACGGGTGGTCCAGTCTGCTCGCAAACGGGGCCTGCAAGAGGCAACATGTTGGGAACGCCCGAGGCCTGCGCCATTAACGTCCGCCATCGCGCCATCGCCGTTAGCGGCAAGCGCGGTTCCCTCGCCTGCTTTCCCCCTCCACACCAATTCCAATTCCCCCGCGACTACTCCACCAACCTCGGCTTCATCTGGGCGGGCAACAACTACCAAGGCCTTGAACACAAAACCGGCTTCGGCATCCGCCAAAACAAAGACGGCGGCGGCAACTATGTGCCCTGGGTAAACGCCCCGCCCAACGTGACCCATCGCATGGGCGCGTTTTACTTGCTAACCAGCGGCTCAGCCGACGACGCGCTGACGGAGGCCGCCAACCTCACCCACAACGACCGCTTCGTCGAACTCCCCGGCTACAAAACCTTCACCAGCCACTACCACATGGCCGCTGCCGTCCACGCCATGGAAGAGCAAAAGAAAGGCATCAATCGCACTGAGCCGCCCGAATATGTCGGCGTCATGAAGCAACTTGGCGTCAATCTCGTGCATCAAGCCGAGTTCCACGGTGACGGCCATCCCAAAGACCCCGGCCCGCTCCGGCTGCCGGAAATGAAAGCCATGTTCGACGAATGCCGTCGCTGGTCCGACGACCAATTGCTGCTCATGCCCGGCGAAGAAGGCAACGACTACCTCGGGATGAAGATTCAAGGCCAGCAGTCGGGTCACTGGATGAGCCTCTTTCCCCGCCCCGTTTATTGGACGATGGTCCGCGGCGCCGATCAGCCCTTCAGCGAAGAAATCGCCCCTTACGGCAAGGTCTATCACGTCGGCAGCCGCGGTGACATGATCCGCCTCCTCAAAGAGGAGCACGGCCTCGCCTGGTCAGCCCATCCTCGCATCAAAGCCTCCAGCTGGACGCCCGACGCCTTCAAAGATGAGGACTTTTTCCAGGCCGAATACTGGCTCGGTGGCGCGTGGAAAGCCATGCCCGCCGATCTCTCGCGCGAAAAGCTCGGCGAGCGCGTCCTCAACCTCATGAGCGACATGGCCAACTGGGGCCAGCGAAAATATGTGCCCGGCGAAGTTGATGTCTTCACCATCGACCACACCCACGAGCTCTATGGCCACATGAACATCAACTATCTCCAGCTCGACCGCATCCCCCGCTTCGACGAAGGCTGGCAGCCCGTCCTCGACGTCCTCCGCAATGGAAAATTCTTCGTCACCACCGGCGAAATCCTCATCCCCACCTTCACCGTCGGCAACAAACAATCCGGCGACGTCCTCACACTAACCCGAAGCGTAAGCGAGGGATCCGACAATGCTTCCACACTAACCCGAAGCGTGAGCGAGGGACTTACTGCAACCGATCAACCCGAGCTTCGCGCCGAAATCCGCTGGACCTTCCCGCTTTCCTTCGCCGAAATCGTCTCCGGCGATGGCCACCAAATCTATCGCGAGCGCATCGACCTCACCGACACCGCCGCCTTCGGCACTCGCACAATTTCAATCCGCCCCAATCTCAAAAACCGCCGCTGGATCCGCCTCGAAATCTGGGACATCGCCACCAACGGTGCCTTCACCCAACCGGTTTGGCTGGAGTAGGTCCCGCCGGCCCGGCGGGACCTCGACGGTTGCATGAGATTTCCAACGCGGACGCGAGTAAGAGCAAGATGAAGATTATGATTAGGACGATGATTAAGAGCACGAGAAAGAGCAGGAGCATGACCAATGCAAATCCTGCTCTTAATCCTCATCTTGCTCTTAATCCCATTCATAATCTTACTCCTTCTCTTAATCTTACTCTTCCGCTCTTGTTGGCCCTTGGTATTGCCATTTCGGCAACCACCGCCCTCGCCGCTCCTCCCGAAAAACTCTCGGCTCCTCACCTCCCCAACGCCTACCGCATCCACGAAAAGGTCATCTCCGGCGGCCAACCCGACGGCGAACCCGCTTTCCGCGAACTCGCCGCCCTCGGCGTCAAAACCATCATCAGCGTCGATGGCGCGAGACCTCAACTCGAGCTCGCCAAAAAATACGGCATCCGCTACGTTCACCTCCCCCACGGCTACGACGGCATTCCCGCCAATCGCGCCAACGAGCTCGCCAAAGCCGTCCACGATCTTCCCGGACCAATCTACATCCACTGCCATCAAGGCAAACACCGCGGGCCGACCGCCGCCGCCGTTGCCTGTATCGGCGCCGGCCTTCTCGATCCGGCCTTCGCGGAATCCGTTCTAAAAACAACCGGCACGGGCACCAACTACCACGGCCTCTACCAATCGGCCCGCGCTGCCCGGCCCCTTTCACCGGCCGAACTGAATTCAGTCAAAGACGAATTTCCCGAGACAGCCGCCGTCCCGCCGCTCGCTGAAGCGATGTCCGCCATGGAGCACAAACACGATCAGCTCAAACAAATCGCCGCCGCCAACTGGCAAGCCCCCGCCGACCACCCCGACCTCGATCCGGCCCACGAGGCCCTGCTCTTCCGCGAGGAATTCGAGGAATTACTGCGTACCCCCGACGTTCAAAAACGCCAGCCCGAATTTCGCCGGCTCCTCACCGAAAGCCATCGCGCCGCCAAAGACCTCGAAACCGCGCTGCAATCCAAAATGCCGTCCACCGCTACCACCGGCCTAGACCGTATCACAAAAAACTGCACCGCCTGCCATCAGCAATTCCGCGACATACCGCTCAGCGAAAAATAGACCAGTAGCTTTCCCCAAGCCGCGACCACGGCAAGCGGGATAATGGTCCCTGGAGGCGCTCCCGCAGTTCACGAAATAACGATGCCCACGCTCTTTTCGGCGTGGGCATCGTGAAAATGGCCGACCGCGACAGTCGCCGCGGCTGTGTTAGTCCAGAAACCCAACCAATTCTTGGCTGCGGCTGGGCTGCTGCAGCTTGCGAACGGCTTTGGCTTCGATTTGGCGAATGCGTTCGCGGGTGACCTTGAAGATGTGGCCGACTTCTTCGAGGGTATAGCTGTAGCCGTCGCCGAGGCCGTAGCGGAGCTTGATGATCTCGCGCTCGCGATAGCTCAAGGTCTTGAGGACCTTGTTGATCCGGCCGCGGAGCATTTCCTGGCCGGCGCCGGTGGCGGGGCTTTCAGCCGTGCCGTCGGGCAGGAGGTCGCCGAAATGGCTGTCTTCGCTGTTGCCGACGGGCCGATCGAGACTGATCGGATAGCGGCTCATGGCGAGGACGCGGCGGGCTTCGTCGATCGTCGTGCGGGCCTTGCGAGCAGTCTCTTCGAGCGTCGGCTCGCGGCCGAGCTCTTGGAGCAATTGCCGCGAAACATTGCGGACGCGGCTCATGGTCTCGACCATGTGGACCGGAATGCGGATCGTGCGGCTTTGGTCAGCAACGGCCCGCGTGATGGCCTGGCGAATCCACCACGTCGCATACGTGCAGAACTTAAAGCCGCGGCGATACTCGAACTTATCGACGGCCCGCATCAGGCCGGCGTTGCCTTCCTGAATCAGGTCAAGGAACGACAGGCCGCGGTTGCGGTATTTCTTGGCGATCGAGACGACCAGACGGAGGTTGCCTTCCGACAGCTCGCGCTTGGCTTGCTGATACTCGGAATAAACGACCTTGAGCATCTGCACGCGGTTCTTGAGGCTCTTAGGCGTTTCCTGCGTGGCGACCAGAATCGCGCGGAATTCGCTGATCCAGGGCTTGCGCTCACTGGACGGGCCTTTGGCGTGCTTGTGGGCATCGACTTTGGCCCGCAGCTCGTCGAGCCGACGGTCGAATTCTTCGAGCGTGCGGATCATTTGCTCGATCCGCTGCGTGCGGAGGCCGAGCTCTTCGACAAGGCGCACCGAGCGGCGACGGCGACGCGAAAGGCGGGTCCAGGCGGCCTGCCGCTTGTTTTTGCTCGCTTTGCGACTCAGCGCGACGATGTAATCGCGGCGGTTGCGCTTGAGGAGGATGTCGAGCGTGCGCAGATTGTGCGGCAGCCGGCCGAGGATTTGGTCCTTCTCCAAACGGTCAGTCACCGAGACTTGCACAGTGCGGTCGAAGGGCAGCTCCCCTTCGTGGACGCGCTTGAGCACCTTATAGGCCTGCTGAATGACATAGTCGCATTCGAGCAGCTTGGTGCGAAAGCGGCGGCGGGTGAGCTCGATCTTCTTGGCCAGGTAGATTTCCTGGGCCCGAGTGAGCAGCGGGATTTCGCCCATCTGCGTCAGGTACATCCGAACCGGGTCGTCCGACCACGATTCGTTGTCGTCGCTAAGGCTGAGAAGCTCTTCTTCGTCGAGCTTCGCCGGGACATCGACATCGGCGGCCGCATCCGCGACGTCGATCTCAGCGTCGTCCTCGGCAATGTCGATTTCGACGACAGCCTGTACGGCAAAGCCATCCTCTTCTTCGGGCGCGCGTACGGCTTCGTCGTCAAACTCTTCCAAAATGGAATCGTACAAGGGCCAAACTCCTAAACAGATTTTCGCGAGGGGCTTTTAATGGCGGGAGGCATGTCGGTCGATGATGGATGTGTGTTATTGGCGATTGCCGGGCGACGAGCGTAATCAGTTTTTGGCTCGAATCGCACCGTGTGTTTTCGTCCATCACCGCCGCCGACAATATCTCTGCGTCAACTCTAACACCGCACGGCGAGCGCGGCGTCGCAACTGGTGAATTGGAAAGAAATTAGGGTTACGGAAAGTAAGCCGGACACTGAGTTTGGCCGCGCATCTTCACTAGGCCGTTTTTTTAATACGGCCATTTCTTTTAAACAGACGATCAGACGCGCGGGCCAATACACGTTCACACACGCCAAGCCATTGACGCGCGTTTTGCCTTTTCAAGTTCCGTGACGCAAGTTCCGTTACGTTCAAGCATCGATGCGGTGGGCGAGCCTCGCAGTAATGCGGAGCCTAATACGGCGGAGCCAGCAAAACTGGGAAGCCAAAGGTCTCGACAATCCGGCGGCAAGACCGATAGAGGCTCGATCGTTCTCGCACGCTCGTCCAATGACAACTAGTGCGGCGAACCAATCGAGCCACCGTCGCAAAGCCTCAGCGAGCAGTCCGCGTTGTGTTGGTGGGAAGGGAACTGCCGCAGCTCAAGCGACCTGCCCAATTCTAACTACGAGCGCGGTCGGGGGAAGGGTTATCTTCAAGAAATCTTCATCGCGAGTTCATGGCACTGGGCTTGATTGCGTGACGAGCTCGGCGACTGCTGCCGCCTGAGTCGGCAGTGGCACCGGGTAGTTGATTCCGAGGGCCATTCTCACCCCGCTGCTGGATTTGACAACCCACGAAGCACGCGGCCGGCTTTGGCGTCCTTGAGAGGCAGTTCTGCGGCCAGTAGCATGAGCCGAGTGACGCAGATTCCCGCCCAACCGTCGAAACAGCTATGTCAAGCATGGATTTTAAGGATCGAGTGGTAATTGTTACGGGCGCAAGTCTTGGCATTGGACGCGCTTGCGCTTTGGCATTCGGCAAGGCGGGTGCTAGCGTCGTGGTGAATTTCCGATCGCACGCTGATCAGGCCGAAGCGGTTGTCCGCGAACTTGAGGGGGCAGGAGCCAAGGCGATCGCTTTGCGAGCCGACGTCGCTGACCAGGCCGCGGTTGAGAAGATGGTGGCCGACACTGTCAGCCATTTCGGTCGCCTGGATATTGCCGTTAGCAACGCGGCATACAGCGACCGGGAGCTGTTTTACCAGGCCGATATGGCCGGATTTCGCCGCACGGTGGATGTCACCATGTGGGGGGCGTTTTACCTGATGCGGGCGGCCTCCCAGCAGATGATCAAACAGGGGGGCGGCGGGGCAATTTGCATTGTCAGTTCGCCCCACGCCTTCATCCCGGCGCCTCGGGCAATGGCCTACAACATGTCGAAAGCCGCGATCGAGCACATGGCCCGGACCGCCGCAATTGAAGTCGCCGAGTTCAAGATCCGCATTAACTGCATACAGCCCGGCTGGACCGACACGCCTGGCGAGCTGAAATTCGCTAGCCGGGAGACGCTGGATACGGCGGGGGCAAAAATCCCGATGGGGCGACTGGGGACGGCCGAGGAAATGGCTGATGGCGTCCTTTTCCTCTGCAACCCCAAAAACACGTATGTCACGGGCGCGGCTCTACTGGTTGATGGCGGAATTAGCCTGCCCTGGTGGGCCAATCGAGGATCGGCCGCGCCCGGTTGACGGCCGATCTTTGAATCGTGAACTTTGAACCTTGAACTTTCGTAGTCACCCGCATGTCGCACCAGTATTTATTGCCCTGCTCCTGCGGCCAGAAAACGCCGGTCTCGCCGGCGCAGGCTGGCGGGCAGGTTACGTGCGTTTGCGGTAAGAACCTATCGGTCCCAACGCTCCGCGGACTGCGTGAACTGGAAATTGCCCCGGCGGCTGCACCAGAAAAGAAAGCCGGCTGGAGCCGCATTCATGGGGCCGTCTTTGCCAGCGGACTGACGGTAGCGGCGATTGGCGTCGTGCTGCTCGCATTGTCGGTCCTTCAGTATGGCCAGATCGTCGGATTCGGCATGACGACGGATCGCACCGAAGATGTGCTGCGGTCGCAGCAGGCGGATATTGAGGGAATGTCTCCGACGCAAGTGCTGGCGGAGTGGCGAAAGGATGTTGAGGAAGGGCTCGGCGAGCCGGAAGAACCGCCGTGGTCGAAGTTCAAGCGGCTGGCGGCCAGCAACGTGACATGGATCAAAGTCGCTGCCGCCGCGATGATTGGAGGAGTTCTTATTTCCCTGATTACGCTGCTCGTCCCCGCAACTGCGGTGAAAGCCTCTGCGTGAGCGCGCTCATTTGCGCCGCAGGATCAACACCACGTCCTGCGTCTCCGGTTTGATCTCAATTGGCGCATCAATTTCATATCGGAAGTCGAATACGGCGGTCAATTCGAGCTCTTGCGTGGCCGCAATCAGTGCCCGCATCTGCCGCCAGGTGTAAGTTCGAAAAATGAGCTCGTCGGTGATTTGAAAAGTCCGCGTCGGCGTATAAACATCCATCGTCATTGTGCAGCATTCGGTGCGGGCCTTTAGATTAAGATCGTGCGTCGCTAGATGTGTGTTGATGCCCAGATGACCGCGGCGAGCGCTCCACCGCTCTTCCGTGATGGCCGCGCCTGCGGTGGGAGTTAGATGGAGGCCGAGGACATAAATTCCTCCGAGCTTCAACGACCGCGCGATGCATTGCAGATGGGCGATCGCTTGCTTTTCACTCAATAGATGCCGGAAACTGTTTATCATGTTGAACGCCGCGTCCACAGGTCGCGGGAGCTCAAAGTCCGCCATGTCACCGACAAAGACGGACGGCTTTTTATCGTTTCGGGCGAGGCGTTTGTTGCAGTAATCGACGGCCCGCGGGTTGAGATCCAGACCGGACACTTCATACCCGGCCAGTGCCAAGCGAAAAAGCAACCGGCCGGTTCCGCAGGCGGGTTCAAAGACCTTGCGAACCTTTGGCCCGCCAAACTTGTCAAACACTTGCCGCAAAAAATCGAACTCGGCTTTCCAATCGGAGCCGAAGACGAGGTCGTAGTAGCGGGGGTAGTCGTAGAGATTGGCGGGCACGGGGCGCAGGCAGAAGTCGGAGATTAGAAGCCAGAGAAGGAACGTACTAGCTTGCCGGGATTGCGCATAGTGCCGATTTGCTCTCTTGCCTTGGTTTTCGATTTGATTTAGCTTGATAGCTAACAATTAGCAGGCTAATGATTTGGCACAGGCGGTGCGCCCATGCTCGAATACGATTTCGAAAACAGCGTCGGCTTTTGGATCTGTCAGTCGTCCAACGTCTTTCAGCGGGCTTTCAACGAAGAGCTGGCGCCCCAGGGCGTAACCTTCCGGCAAGCGCAGGTGCTCGGTTGCTTGGCGCTGGAGACTCGCTTGTCGCAGACCGATTTGGCCGACCGCATGCGGATCGAACCGCCGACACTGGTGGGAATTCTCGACCGGATGGAGCGCGACGGCTGGATTCGCCGCGGCGGCGACCTGAACGACCGTCGCAAAAAGCTGGTTGAGGCCACGGCGGCCGCCAAGCCGGCGTGGAGCAAGATTATCGCAGTCGCGAAGCGGGTTCGGACTCGAGCGACGCGAGGGATGACGCCAAATCAACTGGCACAGCTCAAAAAACTGCTCGGATTAGTCCAGGCGAATTTGGAACAGTCGGACGAGCAGCGCGAAGCGGGATAGATACATGAGTTCAAAGTTCAAAGTTCAAAGTTCAAAGTTCGTTGCCGCAGCCGCACTGTTGTGGTTGTGCGGGACGATCGCGTTTGGCCAATCGCCGAAGGGCGGAAAGACAGGAGCGGCGCCGCCGGCGCCGAAGGTGCTGGTGACTGCAGCTCGGGCGGACGTGGTGTCGGAGCCGCGGACATTCGTGGGCACGGTAAAGCCAATTCGCCACAGCGTCGTCGGTAGCGCCGCGGCGGGGCGCGTTGAAGAATATCTCATCAACGAAGGTGACGCGGTAAAGGCAGGTCAACCGATTGCCATCTTGCGCCGCGGCATTATCAAGGCGGAAGTCGATTCGGCTCGGGCGAACCTGGTGATGCGGCAAGCGGAGCTGGCCGAGATGGAAAAGTCGTTCCAGGAAGAAGTCGATCAAGGGCAAGCCAAGCTGGCCGTTGCCCAGGCGGAGTTGGCGTTTCGATTGGGGAAGCTCCAGCGCTCAAAATCGTTGGGCACATCGGTATCGCGCGAGCTCTATGAAGAAGATAGCTCGCTGGCGTCGAAGGCGGACGCGAGCGTTCACGAGCATCAGGCAGCGGTGCGAATGCTGACGCAAGGCGCCCGGCAGATGAAAACCGAACAGGCCCGCGCTCGCGTTTCGGCGCAGCTAGCCGAACTGCAGCGCCTGGAGGAACAATTCGACCGCCACACCATGAAAGCCCCGTTCGACGGCTGGGTCTCGGCAGAGAGAACCGAGATCGGTCAGTGGGTCATGCAGGGCGATCCAGTGGCTGAAATCGTCGAGTTGAACGAAGCCGATGTGGAAATCGCGGTCGTCGAAGACTTTATCGCGAATTTGCATACGTCGGTGGAAGGCCGAGTGGAAGTGCCGGCTTTGCCGAACGAAAGATTTGTTGGCCGCGTGGCGATGATTAACCCGCAAGCCGATTCGCGGTCGCATACGTTTCCGGTGAAGATCCGCGTTCAAAACCGAATCGAGAATGACCAGCCGGTGCTCAAGGCGGGCATGTTTGCTCGCGTCACGCTTTCAGTTGGCAAGCCGACACAATGCGTTCTCGTGCCCAAAGACGCCGTCGTGCTCGGCGGCCCGTCGCCGATGGTGCTGCTTGCCGCTGCCGCCGGTGATAAGACCACCGTCCGCCCCGTGCCGGTCCAACTCGGCCCCGCCCAGGGCAGTTGGATTGCCGTCTTTGGCGATCTCAAGGAAGGCGATCCCGTGATTGTTGAAGGCAACGAACGTGTGCGGCCGGGACAGGAGATAAGGACGGAGCCGAAGGAAGTAGCTTACCCGTAAAGAAAGCACAAAGCACGAAATTCGAAATCCGAAACAAATTCAAAATCGAAAACTCAAGTGATTCAAACGGGAGAAGTATTCGTTTTGAGCATTTAGATTTTGTGCTTCGTGCTTGTTTCGGATTTCGTGCTTCGGATTTCGAATTTTGACCACCAAATAAATCTGGTTTCTGCCCGTGATTCAGCAATTTGTTCACAACCCCGTCAAAGTCACCGTTGGCGTCATTTTGGTGATGCTATTCGGCGTTCTGGCAATGTTCCGGATGCCGATGCAGCTCACGCCGGAAGTCGAAATTCCGACGCTGACGATCGAGACCGCGTGGCCCGGCGCGAGCCCCCAGGAAGTCGAACAGGAAATCGTTCAGGAGCAGGAGGAGCAGCTCAAGAGCGTCGAAGGCGTTCGCAAAATGTCCTCCGAGAGCATGGACTCAATGGGCCGAGTCACGCTGGAGTTTCCTGTCGGAACGAACACGCAAGAGGCTCTGATCAAGGTCAACACCAAGCTCGCCCAGGTTCCCAGTTATCCCGAAGACGCCCGCGAACCGGTCATCAACACCAGCAACGCGGCCAACCGCCCGATTGCGTGGTTCATCCTCGGCCAACGCGTTCCGCCGCGTGAAGACGCGGACAAGCTCATTGCTCAGCATCCCGATCTGAAGCCGGCGATTGACCAGGTTTATTCGTCCCGCAGCGATGGCCTGAAGATGAATCGCCTCCGCCGTCTGGCCGGAAAAGACGAGCGGGTCAATGCCTGGCTGCCGCCGCAGATGGATATTTCCACGAAGCGCAAGTTCGCCGAAGATTTCATTGAAGCGAACTTCGAGCGAGTCGAAGGAGTTTCCAACTCCAACGTGCTTGGCGGTCGCGAGGAAGAGCTGCAAGTCGTCATCGATCCGCAAAAGCTGGCGGCCCGCGGCCTGACTGTCACCGATGTTCGTGCGGCGCTCCGCGCCCAAAACGAGGACACATCCGGCGGCGACTACTGGGAAGGCAAACGCCGCTACATTGTCCGCACGCTGGGCCAGTTCCGCTCGCCGCAGCAAGTTGAAAACGCAATTCTCTCCCGCAAAGACGGCGTTCCCGTTTATGTGCGCGACGTCGGACACGCCGAGCTGGGCTACAAGAAGCCCGATGGCTTCGTCCGCCGCTTCGGCAGCACTTGCATCGCCGTCAACGCTCTCCGCGAAGTTGGCGCTAACGTTCTGGACGTCGAGAACCGCCTGCACACGGCCTGCAACTCGCTTAACGAAAACCTGCTCCATCAACGCGGCCTGGAGCTCGTTCAAGTCTATGACGAAAGCGATTACATCGTTTCCGCGCGTAACCTTGTCCGTGACAATCTCATTTACGGCAGCCTCTTCACCTTTGGCACGCTGCTCGTCTTTCTTCGCAGCGGCTGGTCCACCGCGGTCATTTTCGCCCACATCATCATCAGCACGATCGGCGCGTTTATCGTCATGGCTCTGCTGGGCCGCTCGCTCAACGTCCCGGCGCTCGGCGGCCTCGCCTTCGCCGTCGGCATGCTCGTCGATAACGCGATCGTCATGCTCGAAAACATTTTCCGCCGGCATCAGCAGGGCGAAAGCGCTGAGGAAGCCTCGGTCAATGGCGCGGGCGAGGTGTGGGGCGCGCTGTTGAACGCGACACTCGCCAACCTGGCCGTGTTCATTCCCGTGCTTTTCATCAAAGACGAAGCCGGGCAGCTTTTTCGCGACATCGCCATCGCGATCAGCGCGGCAGTGGCTCTTTCGATGCTCGTCGCCGTCGCCGTCGTTCCCACGGCAGCCATGCGCATCCTTCGCCGCAGCGACCGCCGCCACGAACAAAACGGCGACGCTTCCCGCGCGGTCCAGCACCCTTCATTCCTATCTTTCATCCTTTCTCCGATCAAACCACTCCTCGCGGTTGCCGACTCCATCGCGACCTGGATGGTCGGCCTCTTAATTGGCGCGAACGAACGCCTTCAACGCGGCTTCACTCCTCGCCTCACCTTCATTCTGCTGGTCGTCATCGGCTCCTCCGTCGCCACCTGGCTCTTCTTGCCCAAAGTCGAATATCTGCCCAGCGGCAATCAAAATCTCGTCATCGCGATTCTGCTGCCCCCGCCCGGCTATAACCTCGATCAATTGCTGGCGATGGGCAACGTAGTCGAGGAAGGCCTCAAGCCTTATTGGGATGTCGATCCGTCCGACACGGCGGCGATCAAAAAGCTTGATGGCCCGCCGATCGAGGATTTTTTCTTCGTCGCCCGCAACCGCCAGGTGTTCTGCGGCGTGCGCTCGGCGGATCCCGCGCGGGCTGCCCAGCTGGGTCCCGTCATTCAGCGTCTGGGCGACCGCCTGCCCGGCACTTTCCTTGTCGCCAAGCAAACGAGTCTCTTCGAGCAAGGCCTCACCGCCGGCCGCACCGTCGATGTCGAAATCACCGGCCCGGATATCCATCAGCTCGTGGCCCTGGGCGGCCGCATGTTCGGGCAAATCGGCTCCCTGCTCGACGAAAAGCAGGCTCGCCGCGACCGCACGTTCACTGAAGGCGTCGCTCCGCCGCGGCAAACGCAAGTTTTCCCGCAGCCGAGCCTCGATCTTTCCAATCCCGAAATCTGGATCATCCCCAAGCTCGATCAGGCCGCCGATCTGCAACTCACCGCCGCCGACCTGGGTTACTCAGTCGATGCCCTCGTCGATGGTGCGTATGCCACCGATTACTACAGCGGCGGCGACAAGATCGACCTGCGGATCGTGGGCGAAGAGCAATTCGCGAAAAGCTCGCAGGGCCTCGCTTCATTACCGATCGCCACGCCCACCGGACAACTCGTGCCACTCGAAGCGATCGCGAACATCTCCATTCAAAGCGGCCCGGAGCAGGTTAATCATCGCACCCGCCAACGTGCCATCACATTGCAGGTCACGCCACCGCTAAAAATGCCGCTCGAAGAAGCCATGGACCTCATCACGTCGCAGGTCATCGATCCGCTTCGCGCCGGCGGCGAGCTGGCCGGCGGCTACAACGTCAACCTCGCGGGCACGGCCGACAAATTGCGGTCAACTTGGACGAGCCTCAAGTGGAATCTGGCCCTGGCTGTTCTCATTACATACCTCTTGATGGCGGCCACGTTCGAGTCGTGGGTTTATCCCTTCGTCGTCATCGTCACCGTGCCGATCGGCGCCGTCGGCGGCTTTATGGGCCTCTGGCTGCTGAATTTATGGGTTCTGCAGCCGCTCGACGTGCTGACGATGCTCGGCTTCATCATGTTGGTCGGCACGGTCGTCAATAACCCCATTCTCATCGTCGAGCAATCGCTGGTTCACTGGCACGAGGACGGCTTGCCGATCGGCGAGGCCGTCGTCGAAAGCGTTCGTACCCGCATTCGGCCCATCTTCATGACGACGCTCGGCGGTCTCGTCGGCCTCTTGCCGCTCGTCCTCGCCCCCGGCGCGGGCAGCGAGCTTTATCGCGGCATCGGCGCTGTGCTTCTCGGCGGCTTGCTGGTTTCAACCGTCGTCACGCTTGTCTTCGTGCCGGCATTGCTCAGTCTGATGATGGAGCTCAGAACCCATCTGGCCGAACGGCTCTGGCCAACGGTCGGGGACAAGCGTCACGACCCTCTGTCGCCAGCAGCGTCGCGGTTGCCGGCACTCGATGAGGAAGAACCCATGCCGACAACGCGGCTATAAGTTGGAACCTCAAGCCTTACTGCTGCGCCGCATCCTCCACAATGATTCGCAGCGAGCCCAGAATTTCGTTGTTCCACATCAGTTCCAGCGCATAAATTCCCGCTTGCGGCGGCGAGATCGGCGGCAGGGGCACCGTCATTTCGACCGTCAACAGTGGATTGTGGCACTCCACGCGGAGGTCCGACCGAAACAGCTGTGAATCATCTTCCAGGTTCACCAGCTGCAAGATGAACGCCATCGCCCCGCGGACTTCCGTCAAGCTTAAATAGGCGAAGGGCGAACCAGACTGAAGTCCTGTCGGGGGAATCTCGAGCACGCGTTGCCCCGGCTGCAGGTTATTCGGATTCAGCGGCTGCGGCGGCTGATGCGCGGCTGTGTGAGCCGGAACGGGATGCGCCGGCTGTGCCGCGGGCGGCTGCTCCGGCGCCGGCACTTCCGGATGCCGATAAGGAGTGGGGGCCATCGGCTGCGCCGGCGGTTGTACATCGGCCGCTGGTGGCGGCGACTCATGCGATGGAGCAGGGGTCGCGGGCGAAATGGCCGGCGGCGGCGCTGGGGGGACAGGAGGCGGCGCGGAAGCCGGCATATTCGGCGAAGCAAACTGCGGCGGGGCGGAGAAATCTTCCGGAGACAATGGCGTCGGCGGCGCGAGATTCTGCACCGGCGGCGGGATGTATTGCGGCGCGGGGGCCTGGGGCTGCATCGGCGGCCCCATCTGCTTGATCACCCGGACGCCGCGAATGATGCGGTTGAAGACCCCCGCAATAATTCGTTTGCCGGTCAATTTATCTTCATAAACGTGGTCGGCGAGAATCAACGATTGCAAAACGGGTCTAGGCATGGGGTGGATTCGTACTGAATGGAGTCGGCGGCTTCGTTTGGTGATTGGTCTATTGTGGCAGACGATTGCAGCGTAGTCGATGAGCATAGTGTCGTTGCGAATGGCCTATCGGTCATTTCCGAGCGAAATTAGAATTGCATCTATCGGTTCGATCATCACGCTTCTTGTCTCCCTGCTCATTTTCTCATGACTCTCCGTTACTGGACCGCTGGCGAATCTCACGGCAAAACGCTGCTGGCGATCGTCGATGGTTTTCCGGCTGGCGTGCAGATTGATACGGGGCCGATCGATGTGGAGCTGCGGCGGCGGCAGGGAGGGTATGGCCGCGGGGGCAGGCAGCGAATTGAGACAGATAGGGTCGAATTTTTGAGCGGCGTGTGGCACAACACGACGCTGGGCAGTCCGATTGGCCTGCAGGTTGTCAACAAAGACTACAAGCTGGAACGGCTGGATGATTTGGCGCGGCCGCGGCCGGGACATGGCGATTTGACCGGGGCGATTAAGTATTTGGGGCCGATCCGCGGTATTTTGGAGCGGGCAAGCGCTCGCGAGACGACGGTTCGCGTCGCGGCGGGGGCGCTGACCAGGCAGTTGTTGTCGCAGTTTGGCATTGAGGTAATCGGGTACGTCGTTGAACTGGGTGGCATAAAGCTCGCTGTGCCGGAATTGCCGATTGAAGAGCGGCGGAAGATTCGGGATGCGAGCGAGATCTATTCGCTCGATTTGAAGCGCGATGATGAAGTGAAAAGCCTGATCGACGAAACAGGAAAGGCGGGCGATACGCTGGGCGGGATTGTGGAGGTGCGAGTTGAGGGCCTGCCGTTTGGATTGGGTACACATGCGCAGTGGGATTTGAAGCTCGATGGCCGGATCGCGCAGGCCGTGATGGCGGTGCAAGCGATTAAGGGCGTGGAAATCGGTCTGGGGTTCGAAGCGGCGCGGCGGCCGGGATCGCAGGTGCATGATCCGATCCAGTTTGACGAGGCGAAGCGTAATACGCCGACGCTGGGTTACGAACGGCCGACAAATAATGCGGGTGGGCTAGAGGCGGGAATGACAAATGGCCAGCCGCTGGTGGTGCGGGCGGCGAAAAAGCCGATCAGCACGCTGCGCAAGCCGCTGGAGTCGGTGAATTTGGAAACGAAGGAATCGGAAGCGGCGGCTTATGAGCGGAGCGATGTGTGTGCGGTGAGTGCGGCGAGCGTGATTGTGGAAAATGTCGTGGCGTTTGAAGTGGCTCGGGCGTTGGTGGAGAAATTCGGCAATGACAGTCTGGCGGAAATGAAGGCGCGGTACGAGTTATTTTTGAAAATGGCCCGGGAACGCTAGGGCGTTCAAATTCCAAGAACCGAAGAACCAAAGAACCAAAAAAGCTGCACGGTTATCTTGGTTCTTGGTATTTGGTTCTTGGTTCTTTCTACCCCGGTCCGAAGCCGTAGATGTGCTGGATGGGTGTCTTGTGGCCCCAGGCGATTTGGTCGCGGGTCATGTTGAAGACGGAGGCGATGGCGTCGCGGTCCTCGGGGCTGGGAGTCCAGCGGCCGAGGATGATGGCGGTGACGCGCTGCTCGTCGAGGCCGCTCTTTTCGGCGAGTTGTTGCCAATGCATTTGGTGCAGCACCAAAAGTTCGGCAATTGATTTGGGCGGCTCATTCATCGGCGAATCCTCAAGGCGGATAGTTGCACGGTCCATTTTTGGCCGCTACAAGGAAGCTGGTCGGCCGCTTTCGGCGGCGAATTACCTCTCCCATTGTTCAGCAAACTACATTCTATGTCGCGCGTTACGACTGTCATTGTGTTGCTTGTTTTGGCGCTGAGTCACGGCGCTGTTTTCTCCGCCGCGCCCAACATTGTCGTCATCATGTCCGACGATATGGGGTTCAGCGATTTGGGCTGTTATGGCGGCGAGATTCGGACGCCGACGCTGGATCGCTTGGCGAATGGCGGCGTGCGGCTGACTCAGTTTTATAACACGGCGCGTTGTTGTCCGACGCGGGCGTGCCTGCTGACGGGGCTGTATCCACATCAGGCGGGTATCGGCCACATGATGGAGGACAAGGGCAAAGACGGCTATCGCGGTGATTTGAATCGGCGGTGCGTGACGATGGCGGAGGTAATGCGGCCGGCGGGCTATGGAACATACGCCGTGGGGAAGTGGCATGTGACGAAGGCGACGCAGCCGGATGGGAATAAGGATAACTGGCCGCTGCAGCGCGGTTTTGATCGCTTCTATGGGACGATCACCGGCGCGGGAAGTTTTTACGACCCGGGGACGCTCACGCGGGACAACAAGATGATCTCGCCGTATGCCGATCCGGAGTATCAGCCGAAGCAGTATTACTATACGGATGCGATCAGCGATCACGCGGTGCGGTTTATCGGTGAGCATCATCAGAAGTCGGCTGATAAGCCGCTGTTCATGTATGTGACGTACACGGCTGCACACTGGCCAATGCACGCGCTGGAAGAAGACATCGCGAAATACAAGGGGAAGTACGACGGAGGATATGAACCGATTCGGCGGGCGCGAATCGAGCGATCGAAGCAGCTCGGCCTCATTACTAAGGAGACGGAGTTGTCGCCGACTGCCGGGGATTGGGACAAGGTCGAGAATAAAGCGTGGGAGTCGCGGTGCATGGAAGTGTATGCGGCGATGATCGATCGGATGGACCGGGGAATCGCGAAGATTGTGGCGGAGTTGGAGCGAACGGGGCGGTTTGAGAATACGTTGATCTTTTTCATGCAGGACAACGGCGGTTGCGCGGAGACGGTGGGTCGGCAAGTGAAGCCGGACGTGCCGGTGGAGCGGCCGGCGAAGCCCCCGCTGGAGCCGTTGGCCGCTGATTTCCTCGAACCGGCTGTGCAGCCGAAGCGAACGAGAGATGGTTACAACGTTCGGACTGGTCCCGGGGCGATGCCAGGGCCTTATGACACGTACATCGCGTATGGCCAAGGCTGGGCGAATGTCAGCAATACGCCGTTTCGCGAATACAAGCATTGGGTACATGAAGGGGGCATTTCGACGCCGCTGATCGTGAATTGGCCAGCGGAGATCAAAAACAAAAACTCGTTGGTGACGCAGCCGGGACATTTGATCGACATCATGGCGACGTGTGTGGATGTGAGCGGGGCGAAATATCCGACGGAGGCGAATGGGCAGGCAATTCAACCGATGGAAGGCAAGAGTTTGATGCCGGCGATTCGCGGAGGCCAAATCGACCGCGATGCGATTTACTGGGAGCACGAAGGGAATCGCGCGCTGCGGCAGAAGAATTGGAAGCTGGTGGCCAAGGGGCCGGCGGGCGAGTGGGAGCTGTACGACATCGACCATGATCGGGCGGAAATGCACAACCTGGCGGCGAAGGAGCCGGAGCGAGTGAAGGAGATGGTTGCGAAGTGGGAAACATGGGCGAAGCGAGCGAATGTGTTGCCGTGGCCTTGGGAGCCGGCGTATGGGGAGAAGGCGGTGGCGGCGAAGGGGAAGAAGGGGAAGGGGAAAAAGGGAGGGGAGTGAACATGGGTAGGGAATGGTTTCAAGTTCCAGGTTTCAAGTTTCAGGTTGGAAGGTTGTTCGTGGCTGGTGGCGAGTTGTCCAGGGCGGCTTATCGGGGTCGGGGAGCGCAAGGGCGCTAACATTTGGGGGAGTTTTTTTGGTGTGGGAGGGAGTTAGTTTGGTGGAAGGTATTGGCAGATAGGCGATTAGGAAAAATAACATTTGTCAAACCGTGCTAACATCGAAAGTGGTGTTAGCCGCTGTGGTATATGTGTTCGGGAACGAGTCGGGCCGAGGCAGCGCCTCCCATATCTCCATTGCAATTTGGGCAAAAAACCGGACCAAAATCTGGGCGGATGAGGAGATTTTGCGGGAAGGCGCAGACGAGGTGCCATGGTTGAGGAACCGGAATCTGGTGCTGCCGTTGCGTTGACCAGCCGAGGTGTGCGGCTGGCGAAGCAAGGTCACTTCGATGACGCGGCGAATTGCCTACGTTTAGCGTTGGCATCCGATCCTGGTTATCTGTTGGCACACAAGAACTTGGTGATTGTCCTGGAGTCACTTGGCGATTTGGGCGGGGCCATACAAGCTTGTGAGCTGTTGTTGCAAAACAGTCCGAATGCAGCGGGGATTCGCAATAAGCTCGGCAGTCTTTGCGCCAAACAAGGCAACTTTGACGGGGCACTGAATCACTTTCGTAATGCCCTCGCCCTAGGATATGACCGCTGACTCGCTTCTAGAGAATGGAGCGTCGGCGCGGGGCGACGGGGACTAAAGATGCCTCTTGCTGAGCCTGGTTTGCGAGCAAACCGGGGCAGGCTGGGCTACCGCGCTTGATGCACTGCAACGCAGGACCGCTCGAAGAAGGAAAAGGGAGAAGAACGCCGCGGAGCGGTGGAGAGCGCGTTCCCGCGCAGAGCGTGGGTACGAGGAAACGGGGAATAAGACGATGCGATTTCGCGGCAAATACACCCGCATCCCAGCTCTCTCCCAGAGGGAGAGGGAGTTATTCAACGGGCTGGCAACCCCATGAAGCGGCGTTTGTGCGTGTTAACCAAAACCATCTGTAACGATTGCGTAAAATGGCTCCGCCACGTGACGAGGGTGGGATTGCGATAATCATCAAAATGGGGCTGGCGGCATCTGCAACAACGCGGTAGGAAGAACTAGGCCTGCATCAGCCATTGCTTCGCTGGATCGCCGCTTTAGTCAGCCGCCATCGGACGGCCTTTTGGGCTACTCATCGGATGGAGCGGTTGAGGTCGCTAAGAGACGTAAAGCGGGCACGCTCCTGGCGTGATAAGTCTAACGGACAATAAATCGAGGATTGAGAACATCTAACCGTGGCCGGAAAGGCTGATCCATGCCTGCGCATGCTATTGGCGACCTGGAGAGAAGATTGCCAACAAGCAAAATGCCGAAAACCGTGGCGGCGCCTGTGGCACTGGAACTGCCAGAAGCGGTGCAGCCGCTTCAAGTCAATTGGCAATACGCCGGGGCGATCTTCGTCGTTCACCTGCTCAGCCTGCTGGCGCTGCTGCCATGGTTTTTCAGTTGGACGGGTGTCGTCGTCTATCACCTCGCTTTGCCCGTCTTTGGCCTGCTGGGCATTTCCCTCTGTTATCACCGGATCCTGACGCACCAGGGGCTTGATTGTCCCAAGTGGCTGGAGCACACGTTTGCCATTTTGGGTGTGTGTTGCCTGCAGGACACTCCGGCCCGCTGGGTCGCGGTTCATCGTCTCCACCACCGGCACTCCGATCAGCAGGCCGATCCCCATTCGCCACTCGTCAATTTCCTCTGGTCGCACATGGGTTGGGTGTTCGTGCGGCATGGCGAACTCAGCTCGGTGAACCTTTATGAACAATACGCCCGAGACGTTCTCCGCGACCCGCTGTATCTGAGCCTGGAACGAAAGCTCGCCTGGTTTTGGGTCTATTCGATTCACGCCGTGCCCTTTTTCCTGGTCGGCTTGCTTTGGGGCCGGTTGACGACAGGAGAGTGGCAGAAGGGCGTTCAATTGGGTTCCAGCCTGCTCGTGTGGGGCGTGTTTCTGCGGACAGTTGCCACCTGGCATGGCACGTGGGCGGTAAACTCGGTGGCCCACTTATGGGGTTACCGCAATTACGAGACGGGCGACGACAGCCGCAATCATTGGGTGGTGGCCCTCTTCGCCTGGGGCGAAGGCTGGCACAACAATCATCACGAGGACCAGCGAGCGGCTGCGCATGGCCACAAATGGTGGGAGTTCGACTCCACCTATTGCGTCATTCAACTCTTAGAGTGGCTGGGACTGGCGAAGAATGTTGTGCGGCCCCGGTCATGGCGGGCGGCAGAAAAACTGGCAAGCGCCGCCGATGCGTCAGCGCTGCAGACCGAGCCGAATCCGGGCCAGTAACGGCTCTGCCTATAACGGATAGGCTTTTTGCGGATGGCGTTGGATGCTATCCAGGTTCAGCGGGCTGCCCGAAAATGAGCGATCTGCAAATGCCGGTTGCGGGACCAGACCGCACTCGCGGGTCTCCGGGAGCAAGTTTGCTCCCGGCTAATGGGAATGGCGTGTAACAACTTGAATTGGAGCTTAACAGCGGCCGAGGCGCTGTTGAAGTTTTCCGTTTGTAAGCAAAAACGGGTTTGTACGACGCGTATCGGCGGCGTGTTTTTGGCGTATTCTTCGTCATTGCCGCTACAGCCCGACCACCGGTGCGGCAGTCGAAACCGTTAAGTTCGGCACGAGCGTTACGTGAGGCACTCGAGTGCCGCTTCTAGGGCTTTTGCCGCACGTTTCTGGTGCATCGCCTAAAACGGATTATCCGATAGCAAGGTTGTCGGAAGCGGCGCGCTCAGATGCTCTCCCATCTCGTGACGCCGCTTGCCGCCGCGGCATTGCTATTGCCACCAAGGCGCAAGGACGGGCGCTTTCGGTTGCCGCCAATCGAAACAATCCCACGGACCGGGAGCCTCTATCATGAAGCGTTCGTTCGCCCTTTTCGTCGCGGCAGGGTGCCTGGCGGCTGGCACAGCCCTGGCACAAGCCCCGACACCCGCGGTCCAACCCACCGCGTTCGAGACGTATTCCTACTACGATGCCGTTGGCTCGCAGCCTTCGCCGAGCGATCAGCCGGTGCAGGCGGTGACTCAAGCGCCGGCAGAGGCCGCGACGTGCGCCCCGACTTGCGACTACGGCGGCTGCGGTGGCTGTGGCGGCGGCTGGTTTGATGGCTGCTGCAAGTGCGGGCCACTTGGGCATTGCTGCTGGCCCTGCGGCTGCACGCTCGCCGACATGGGCGATGTGTGGCGGCTGTACAAGCCGTGCTGCGAAGACAGCCAATGGTCGGGCGCGGGCTGGCTGGCTCAGAGCTACGTCTGGAACCCGTACCGCCCAGTGGACCGCTTCAACGGCCCGGCGACGTGGAACGATCGGGCCAATGACTACCAGATGAACGAATTGTTCTATTACTATGGCCGCGCGGCGAAGACCGATCAGTGTTGCCTGGACTGGGGCGCTCGCGTTGACGCTCTGTATGGCACATCGTATCGGTGGAACACCTCAGCCGGCTTCGAAACGCATTGGGGCAACGGCAGTTTTTACGGCTTGTGCGTGCCGCAGGCGTATTTTCAACTGGGTTACAACGGCTGGGACATCAAAGTTGGCCGCTTTTATTCGCCGGTCGGTTACTATGTGATCGGTACCGCGAATAACTTCTTCCCCTTGCTACCTTATACCTTCCAATACGGCGAGCCATTCACCCATACCGGCGTCATCGCGACCAAGAAGGTCAACGATCAGTTGACGCTCGGTGGAGCGGTTACGCACGGTTGGGATGATACGGACAACACCGGCAACCCACACATGGGCGGCTTGCTCACAGCGAGCTATACGATCGACGAGCAGCGGTCGCTGGCTTATGTGGGCGTGATCGGCAACGAGCCGAACCTTTCGGGTGTGAACGCCTGGTCGCATGCGACGCCGCTCGGCGGCCCGGGCACGCAGGGCTATACGGCCCGTTATTTACAGACGTTGGTCTATAGCCGCAAGTTTAGCGACGATGTAATGGGCGTGCTGCAGAGCGACTATGGCAATCAGCACGACGCGGTGGTCGCTGGCCGCACGGCGATGTGGTACGGCTTGAACAGCTATCTCTACTGGAACATGACCTGCCGTTGCCAGTGGGGCGTGAACGCTGAATGGTTCCGCGACCAAGGCGGCTTCCGCGTCGGCCAGGTGCTGCCGAGCTTCGGCAGCCCGAACGCCCGCGGCCTGGGCACCGGCCAGGCCGGCCGCTTCGGCTACGACGGCAGCTTCTACCGCGTGATGTTTGGCCCGAAGTATTACTTTACGCCGAACATTTATACTCGGGCTTCGCTCGCCGCCGACTGGTATGACGGCAAGGCCAACAATCCGGGCGGGCTGCGTCCGTTCGACGACGGCACGAAGAACTATCAGCAGGCCGTGGTGTTTGATTTGGTGGCATTGTTCTAAGAAACCAATGAGCCGGGACCAAAGCTGGTCCCGGAGATCCGGGAGCTGTTAGCTCCCGGCTAAGAGAGTCAATCAGCCGGGACCAAAGTTGGTCCCGGCTTTTTTGCGCCCCCTAAGAACGTGTTGCTACGTTCAAAGGCTGCGGTTGAAGGCAAATCGTCGGAGACGCCACGTCAGGGGGTCGGGAGTCGATTGCGATTTAACTGTTCCATATGGAAGATCGTTCACGCAATCGACTCCCGACCCCTTGCCTCTTGTCCCGGCTTTTTTGCGCGCGGACAGTCGCGCGGCTACTTTTCGCGGGCCGCCGGCAGGTCTTTGCCGTTTTGATGGAGGATCAGCCGCGTAACGTTACCGTCGGTGTCGCTTTCGAACGTGAGGCGGGCATCGACGACTTTGTAGAAGAAGTCGGTCTCCGATTCGGGGTAAATGCGAATCGACGGTTGGCCGGTGAGTTGGGCGTAGAGCTTGTTGTCTTCGCTGGTGATTGTGAAAGTCGAGACGAGCGGGATGAGGGAGTATTTGCCGGCGTATTTTTGGAGGAGGGCGGCGTCGATCGGTGCGGTAGCGCGGATGAGTGGTGGCTCGCGCGGCTTGCCCTCGGTCACGGCGCGGATGAAGGACATGGCGACGCGATCTAAGAGGCCGCCTGTGCCACCGATCGTTGTGTCAGCGAGGACAACGAGGCCGAACTTGTCGGTTTTTGAGAAGGCGACGAAGCTGTTGTAGCCGCCGGTCATGCCGTTATGGAAAACGAGGCCCGATTTGGGCAAGAGCCAGTTGAGGCCCATGTCGAGGTTGTCGTTGACGGCGTAGTAATGTCGCTGCGCTCTTTCGAATGCTGGCTTTAACGGCGTATCTGTGAGCTCCAAATTGGCGGCGACGAATTTGAGCATGTCGTTGGCGGTTGAACGGAGGCCGCCGCAGGGAGCGAGGCAGGCCCAGGGCCAGTTGTTGACCGGCTTGCCGTCGGCGTCGTGGCCGGGGATGAGCCGGCCGATCATCGATTCGTCTGGCGTGAGTCGCGTGCTGGTCATTCCGAGCGGACGGCAGATGCGGTCGAGGACTAGATCTTCGTAGGGCTGATCGGCTTTGCGGGCCAAGAGAGTTCCGAGCAGACCGACGCCGAGGTTGCTGTATTCCCATTTCGGTTCGTCGCTGGTGCGAAAGAGGCTGCCCAGAGATTTGCCGACGGATCGCAGGACGGATGGTTTGGCCTGCTCGCGCAGAAAATCGAACAGGTTTTCGGTGGTGTAATCGACGTACGGCTCATCCATGTCTTTGGGCGACCAGTTGCCGGGCATGCGTGGGAGGCCGGAGGTGTGTGTTGCCAGATCGATGAGCCGCATTTCGCGGTCGCCGCGTTTGAGGGGACCGATGTCGTCGGGCAGGAATTTGTTGACGGGATCATCGACACTGAGAAGGCCACGCTCGACCATGTCGGCGAGGAGCGTGCCGGTGAAAACTTTGGTCACGGAGCCGATTTCGAAGACGGTGTCGCCGTCGGGGGCTTCTTGCTTGTCGTCGGCCTTGCGGCCGAAGCCGAAGATGCGGGGGCCGCGCTCGTCGATGACGCCGACGACGAGGCCGCTGGCCCACTGGCGGTCAACGAGGGGTTGGAAGAAGCGATTGACTTCGGATTCGAGGCGGTTGGAGCGCTGATCTGCCGTTAGTCGCTTGGTATCTTCTGCCGGGAGACGAGTGGCCGCGAACTGTAACGCCGCGACAATTGCGGCGAGTAGTAAACTGAGGAATCGCGGGCGGTCGGGCATAGTGCATTCATGGCAGGCAAGATGCCTGCCCCACGTTAGGGGCTGTGCCAGCCGCCGGCGTTTTTGAACTTGATGACGGCTTCGACGAGTTCGTCGGGGCCGTCGCGGATGACGTCGCAGGCGGGGAGGCCGAATTCGGCTTTGATGCGTTTGCGCTCTTCGGCGGCTGCCGCGGCATTGAGGCGGCGGCTGTTGATGCCGATGCCGATGATCTTGCAGGGCTGATGGATGTTGGACATGAGCTCGAACATGCGTTTGATGTCGGCCAGCGGGGGGATTTTCACGCTTTCGACGCCGGTGACGGTTTCGCGGCCGACTTCGTAGCAGAGGAGGAGGGCTTGGGGGGCGCAGCCGTGAAGAAGGCTGAGCGTGACGCCGGAATAGGAGGGATGGACGAGGCTGCCCTGGCCTTCGACGACGAGGATGTCGTGGTGCTGATTGGCGAGAACCATTTTTTCGGCGGCGCCGCTGACGAAATCGGCAACGATGCAATCGATTGGTAAGCCGTCGCCTTCGACCATGATGCCGGTTTGGCCAGTGGCGATGAATTTGGCGTCGTGGCCGCGTTTCTTCAGGCCATTGGTGACTTCAACGGACACGACCATTTTTCCGATGCTGCAATCGTGGCCGACGGCGTGGACGCGGAGGCAATCAGAACGGAGGCCTTGGCGGCGAGCGATCGTTTTTTCGGTGTTCTTGCGAACGTCTTGGAGCGTGACGCCGGCTTCCTGGGCGGCTTTAGAGAATTCAGGGTCGTCGTTGAGAAAATCGTGGAGGCCGCTGACGACGTTCATTTTGCGGCGGCTGATGGCGTCGAGAATGATGGCTCGCCAGGGTTGCGGAATTTTGCCACCGGGAGGGGCGATGCCAAGGAGGAGCGTGTTGGCAGCGGGGGCATCGTCGAGCTTGCCAACGATGGGCACTTGGCCGACGCCGAGGAGATCGCCGCTGGTTTTGCCGACTTGCGTGCCGTCGAGGAGGGCCACGACCTCTTCGCCCTTATAGCGAATGATGCAAGCGGCGGTTTTGCCGGCGTGGGGTTCGGTGTGGCCTTGAGTGAGAATGATGATGCGACGGGGCATGGGAGAAGGCTTGAGGCTTGAGACCTAAGGCTTGAGGAAAATTTCGGGTTGGTTGGTACTCAGTACTGAGTACTAAGTACTCAGCAACCTTGCAAGGGACCGCCCATCTGACCCCTGATCTCTAATGTTGTCGGCCGAGCCAAAACATCTGGCAGAGCGTGAGCAGGATCTCGACGACGATGAGGATGACGACGTACCATTCGACGCGGAGGGAGCGGCGGGCTTGAATGAGGCCGAGGGCGGTTTCGACGGTGCGGGAAACGAGTTCCAGCTTGCGGTTGAGGGCGGTGAAGCGCTCCAAAATCTCGAATTCGTCGCGGAGGCGGGCAAAGAGGCGCTCCAAGTCGGGCCGGTCCCAGAGAATTTCGGGGGTGTCGTCGATTTGGACGCGGCCAACCATCTGCTGCTCAATCAACAGGGCGCTGCCCAAGTGCGAAAGCAGCTCGCGGGCCATCTGGCTGCCGGTGTTTTGCTTGGCTAATTCGCCGGCGAAGGGCTCAATGCGGTCGAAAGTTTGGGCGACCGTCGATTCGTAGCGGGCGAGGACGACGCTTTTGCTCAGAATATCGGCGACGATCTCCAATCTCTCGGCGCCGGTGTCTTTCAAGATGACCGTGTTGCCTTCCAAGACTTCTTTCGCTTCCGAATCGATGCGGACGGTAATCTCCTCCGCTTCCATGTCACCTGCGCGGCCTTGAATCCGCGGCTCAAGCTGCCGGAGGAACTCGTCTTGCTCCAGCGGCTGCACATCGAATAGCACGATGGCACCGTAGCGAAAAATGACCGCTGCCCCGCCGCCGCGGACACTGACCGCCAGCGGGCCGCCGCCTAATCGCTGCGTTGAACCGAGGGCCCGCAGGTCAATCCGCTGGCCGGCAAGGATCGCTCGCGCCGTGAATTCGCGATTTTCAGAGCTGAGCAGTTCGGCGGGCATAAGCCGCAATCGTAATCGGCTGCGAAGTCAGCGGACAGGCACAGACGGCTGGACTAAACAATTGCCAGGGATAGAACAGGGCGATGAATGATGCGGGTGACGAGCGGAATGATAAGGAGCTGGTTGCAGCCCGGTTTCTGGTGCTGACAGCGGCGGTGCTGTGGAGCACGAGTGGATTTTTTGTCAAAGCGCCATATTTGGACGGCTGGCCGGGGCCGGTGCTGGCGTTTTGGCGGGGTGCGTTTGCGTGCGTCGTGCTGTGGCCGATGGTGCGGCGGCCGGAGTGGTCGTGGAAGCTGATTCCGGCGGCGGCGACGTTCGTCGCGATGAATTACACGTATCTGACGGCGATGGCGAAGGGCTCAGCCGCCAACGCCATCTGGCTACAGTGCACTGCGCCGGTGTGGGTGCTATTCGTCGGCGTGTTCCTGTTTGGCGAACGAGCAACTTGGCGCGACTGGCTGCTCGTCGCGTTCGCGGCGGCGGGTGTGGCGATCATCTTGCATTACGAATCGCGCGGCGAATCGCTGGAAGCGGTTTTTTGGGGCCTGGCGTCGGGCGTGTTTTATGCGGGCGTCGTGCTGTCGCTGCGGCAACTGCGCGCCATGGAGTCGGCGTGGATCATTGCCATCAATCACCTGGCGACAGCGATCGTCCTCGCGCCGCTGGCTCTCGATGGCAAGTACTTTCCAACCGGCATTCAATGGCCATTGCTGGCAGGGCTGGGCATTGTGCAGATGGGGCTGCCCTATGTTCTGTTCGCGCGTGGCTTGAAAACAATTTCGGGCCACGAAGCGACTGGGATTGGACTACTGGAACCGCTGCTCGTCCCGGTGTGGGTGTATCTGGCCTGGGGTGATAAGCCGGCGTGGTGGACTCTGGTCGGCGGCTGCTTGATTTTGCTGGGGCTGATCGTGAAATATGCGGCTCCGCGAAGCGCGAAAGCTTAAGGGTGGAACATGTTGCTCGGTTATGTCAGCGATGAACGGTATCTCGCGATTGCGGGTGTCGATGTGGAGATCATCGGCGAGGCTGCGAGCGTCGTCATTCGCTCGACGGCCAGCGGCGCGATCCATGCGGATATTCCGGCGGGCCGCTATGAAGTTGTGCTGGCGAAAGATGGCTACGGATCAAAGCGGGTCACTGTTGATCTCACTTCCGATCAGCCGCACCATTTTCGGTTGCTGAAAGATGATCTTCTCGGCTACTCCTGGCCGAAATGGGTGAAAGCGGGCGAGCGCAGTGAATTTCGCGTGCATAGCGACGCGGCTTATAAGATCGAGCTGTGGCGGTATGGCTGGAAGAAGGAGTTTGTCCGTCCGCTGGGTTGGTTCGATGAACATGGGCCGCGAGCGACGGTGCAGATCATGCCTGACGGCGATTACACGCAATCAGGCGTGATGTGGAACAAGTTCGGCTATTCCAGCCCGCATCACAAGCAGTTTGTCACCGCGCCGGAGCGATCCGGGCTCTATTATTTCCACACGAAAAACGAAGCCGGGCGATTTTTCTCGTTTCCGTGGGTCGTTGCGCCGCGGCAGCCGCGGGCGAAGATCGCTGTTCTCGCGTCGAACATCACGTGGAACGCGTACAACAATTTCGGAGGGCGCAGCAATTACATTCATCCGGACAGGCTGCCGCCGACGCCGACGGTGAACGCCCGCCAGGAGCTAAAGCGATACACGGACGCCGACCATGTGAATTACGACTGCGTAGACTATGCGCCGCTGTCGTTCGACCGGCCCGAGCCGATCAATCACGTGCCAGAAAATGTGCAGGCGACCGATCCGATCGCCGGTCGCGCTGCTTGTCACGTTGCGCCGGCGGAATGGCGGCTGCTGGCGTGGCTGGAGCGCGAGCGGCTCGATTATGACTATTACGCCGAAACGCAGCTGCACTTCGGCCAGCTCGATCTGGATGCCTACCACGTGCTCGTCTTGAGCACGCACCCCGAATACTGGTCGCGGCAAATGTACGACCGAGTGAAGCAATGGGTTTTTGAACGCGGCGGCCGGCTTGTCTATCTGGGCGGCAATGGCATCAATTGCGAGGTCGAGTTTATCGACGAGCAGGCCTGCATTTATCGCAATGAGGACGAGCGGCGGATGCGGGCCGCCTCCCTAGCCGGGCACGTCTCGCGGAGCGAGACGGCTACTTATGAAAGCCGGTTTCATCTTCGGCACGAGTCGGAGGCGTCGCTGTTGGGCGTCGTCTATGATCCGCGGGGCATCATGACGGCTGCTCCGTATCGGGTCATCGACGCGAAGCACTGGGTGTTCGACGGAACGGGCCTCGCCGCGGGCAATCTTTTTGGCCAAAAATCATTGCACGAGCGCGTTCCGGGCGGTGCATCGGGTCACGAGACGGACAAAATCAGCCGTTCATCGCCACCAGGAACACGGCTGCTTGCAAAAGGCACGAATCCCGACGATGGCGGCGCAGAAATGGCCATTATCGAGCCGGCTGGCCGCGGCGCCGTCTTTTCCGCTGGCTCCATCAACTGGGTCAGCTCGATTCTCGTCGATGACGCTGTCAGCCAGATCACGCGCAACGTGCTGACTCGCTTTCGCGGCGAAGAATAATGAACGCTGATGGAATCTGAGGGGGAACACTAATCAGCACTACTTAGTGATAATTAGAGCAGATTAGTGTTCCCGTCTTTGTATTCCAATTTCTTAAGCGTCGAGCGAAAACGCCGACTCGCGGTGACGGTGCATGTTCGGCGCTGGCGCGTAGCCTGCGGACCAGCTCTCGGCCACACGCTGCGGGGCGAGCTCTTCGGTTTGCTGCGTTGGATTGGCCGCCGGCGTGGGCCGGTCCGGCATTGTTTCGCACACTTCCCGCCACGTTTGCCGCTCCTCTTCGAGAATGCGGAGGATGTCGTCCAAGCGGCTGCCGTCGCGGCCGAATTGGGCTTCGACCAGCGTGGAATAGAGGAACATATAGACCGACAGAATCTGCTTGGCGACCGGCGTCTGTTCCGGATCGATGCCAGCGATCAGCTCGGTGACGATGTCGCGGCAATGGCTCAAGTCGGCGGCGGCTTTTTGCGAATCGCCCTCGTCATATGCCATTTTGGCGAGCGTGACCTTGCGGATCGCGCCTTCAATGAGCATCAGCCGCAGCCGCTGCGGTGTGGCCGTGAGGATTTGGGTTTCGAGATAGGCGTCGCGAGTGGAGGGAAGCATGGGGGGAGGGAGAAGGTTCGGGGTTCAAAGTTCAAGGTTCAAAGTCGGACGTGGCTACGCGGCTATCCGGTGCTGGAACTGCTCGAGCCGCTGGAGGCGGTTGAAGTGCTGTAAGCGGGCGGGATGTATTGGATTTGGCTGATGGCGCTGGCGTTGGCCTTGATCGAGCTGACGATGCTTTCCATCTGATAAAACTCGTTGAGCAGGCTGTCCTGGATATTGGAAAGGCGAGTGTTCCAGGCGTTGATTTGGGTCGTGTAATCGTCGTTCTGCGCCTGCAGGGCGTCCTCGCGCGTCACGAGCAGCGAGTTGTTCTGGCCGACGAGCGATTCGAGCATCGAATCGGTCTGGATCGCGAAGCCCCGTTTGTCCTGTGTGAAAAAATCGGTGACGTCGGTCGGGTTGGCATTGTACGCCGCTTGAAACACCGTTTTGTCAAACGTGAGGTGGCCATCCTGACCAATGGTGACGCCCAACTCGGCAAGCGAGTTGACGCTGCCGTCGTTGAAGTAAGTCGCGCCAACCGCGTTGGCCAGATCGCTATCGAGGTGGAGCGTTTCGTTCGAGCCAAACAGCGTGCCGGTCGTGCCGTCTTGAGCGTTGTACGAAGTGTAGGTGTCGAGCTTGTCGCGGAGCTTGTTGTATTGATCGACGAAGAGCTGAAGAGCGCTGGCGGCGTTATCCGACGACTGCGTGGCGGAGACCGTCACGACGTCGGTCGAGGCGCCGGACAACGTCACATCCAGGCCCGGCACGATGCTTTTGAACGTGTTCGTCGCCGACGTAATGAGCGAGCCGCCCGTCGTGCTCGCGCCGACTTGCAGCACGGCGTCCTGGGCCTTCGTCAGCTCGTGAAACGTGAGCCCGAGGCTGGAGCCGTCGATGACCAGGCCAGCGGCCGAGCCGGTGACGTTGCCAATGAGCGACAAATGAGTCGGCAATGAGCCGCTGCCGTCGTTCAAGGCATTAGCGGTGACACCGACGCCCAAGTCGTTGATTTTTTGGACGAGCGAATCGAGCGTGTCGGTGTTCGTGACGTCGATTTTGATCGTCGTCGAGCCGTCGAGCGTCGTTCCGGTGGCTGCGCCGGTGAGATGTAGATTGGCCGCCGACTTGCCAGTGCCTTGGTCGGCTGCGCTCAGCGTGCCGCTGCCGCCAGCCGAATCGGTCAGCACGATGCCGTCGCCCGTGGTGTTGATCTGTGCGGCCACATGCAGTCCGAGGTTGTTGATGGCGTCGATCACATCGCCAATCGTCGTCGGCTTGAGCGTTGCCAGATTGATCGTGCCGGTTGCGCCCTGCGAATTCGTGATCTTGAACGTGCCGGTGCCGACGCCCTGGCCGCCGTTGTAGCTGGAAAGCAGCGTGGCCCGGCTGACACTCTGCCGATCCAAATTGCCCGAATCGATGGTCGTCGCGGCCACGTTCGCTGCGATGCCGAGCTTCGCAGCCGAGTTGGTTGCGTCGCCGTTGGCCACAATCAGGTTGCTGGTCGATGCGCCGCTGGTGTCGGTCAAAGCGATTCCATTGTCGGCCTGGTTATAGCTGGCGGTGATGCGGAGGCCGGCCTGGTTGATGCGATCGATCACGTCGTCGAGCGTGTCGGCCCCGGCCAGATTGACGCTCGCCGTGGCCCCGCTGCGGTCGGTGAGATTGATCGCGCCCAGCGTGCCGAGCCCCGCGCCGCCGTTGAGCGAAGAAATCAGCGTCGTTGCCAGCCCCGAGACGATGCGCGACCCGCTCAAGGTGTTGCCGGCTGTCGTTCCGGCGAGGCCCAACTCCGTGGCAACCGAGCCGCCGGCCGAATCGGCAACGGTGAAGTTTCCACCGCCGGAAGTTAAGTCGGTTAGCTCGATGCGCTTGCCGTCGGCGCTGATCTGAGCCTTGAGCTTCGTGGGCTCGACGGTGTTTAAGCGATTCAAAACGTCGCCGAGCGTTTTCGGCCCGACGACTCCGGTCGGATCGAGATCGATTTGTCGGGTCGAACCGTCATGAAACGTGACGCTCAGCTCGGGCACGGCTGGGCGGAGGCTCAGGCCGTTGCCGTCGCGGAGCGTGTTCAGTTGCAGGCCATTGAAGAGGCGAACTACGTTCTGCCCGCTGGCTTGGTTCGTGGCGGCGTTGATGCCGGACAACCCGAGATCGGCGGCGGTCGTTCCGCTGCCAACTTCTTGGACACGCAGATTGCCGCTGCCGCCGGAGCGGTCGGTGAGCACCAAATGATCGCCATCGACGGAGGCCGAGACGCTGACGGTGCCCGAATTGTTGATCGCATTGACGACATCGTCGATCGTCTGGGCAAAGCGGAGATCGACCACGCCCGTCCCGCCGCTCCGATCGGTGATTCTGATCTGCCCGCGGGCCACGCCGGCGCCACCATTGAGCTCGCCCAGCAAGAGCGGCGTATCGACTTGTCCGCCAAAGCGAAAACTCAGCGAGCCGGTGCCAATCAAACCATCGCTGGATGCCAGGCCGCTCGAAACGACGTTCGAGGCCTGTGCCAACTGCGCCGGAATGAATTGATATTGCCCGGGCGCGACGCTCGACGCCGTGCTGGCGGTGAGCACGTTCGGATTGCTCGAATTGATCGTGGTCGCGTTGAAGAGGGCGGGTTTTTTTAGCCCCTGAACCGCCAGTTGCACCCCGATCGCCGTCGCCGTGAGGTCGGTGACTGCCGCTTGCTCGGCCTTGACCTCCGTTTGCCGCGACACGAGGTCGTCGTGCGGGATGCTTTCGACCTGCATCAGCTTCTGAACCGTCCCCTGGATGTCGATTCCAGTGGCCAATCCCGTACTAGCTTGAATGCGGCCCATATTGGCAAAGCGGCAAGAGTGCGCGGCGTCTCACCTCTGTCATCGGCCGGCGGAGGGTTCAGGGTTCAGGGTTCGGGG
>DASXLL010000381.1:0-14275 GCA_036496265.1 Pirellulaceae bacterium
TCTTGAGGAAGTAGATGGGCGTCACGTAGAAGTAAGGTTTCAGTTTCGCCTTCACCCATTTGAAAATCGAAACGCAGTTGCACCCGATTAGCCCACCTACCACCAGCGTTATCCCTCCGAACCAGAAAAGTGTACCGGCCCTCCACTTTGCATCGTCCACGGCGGCGAAAAGGTAGATGTTCCAGCACAGCAAGATTGCGATAAAGACGTAATTCCACACGACGGAGGATTGGCTGACCTTAAACTGGTCCTCGCTCATGCTCCATTGCCGTTTGAGCAAACGGTCTTGGACATTCTTCGGTAGGCTGCCAAAGGCTGCTTGTCCCGCCGACAACTCGCCAAGCTCATAGGCGGGTGGCGGTGGGGGCTCCGGAGCGCGTTGGGTGTTTGTCCGTGGCGCGGCCGCTTGCCTTTGTTGCTTTTCTATTCGCTGATCATCGTATTGCTGACGGGTTTCAGCGTTTCGGAGAACAGAATAGGCTTCGTTTAACTCCCGAAGCATCTCGTTTGATTTCTTCCACTCTTGAGGTTGCCGCTGGCGTTCGAACCTATCAGGGTGGAGGACGCGCGCACGAGCCAAATAGGCGTCCCGTATTTCTTTCGCCGTGGCGTCGGGACCGACGCCGATTATCGAGTAAAGGTCTCTTGCGGCTGCGCGACTCATGGTCACGTCACCCAAATGGGTTCGCAAATTATGAATGCCCCCAGGCCATTCCATTCGCCGGCGATAGTATGCGCGTCAACGAGATGACAATCCAGTGTCGGGCAAATGCTCAAACGCCTTTGCTCAGTTCGACTACAATTCACACTCGCCGGGTTGCGGAGTAATTAACCGCACAGGCCGGCCGTCATCATGGCGTTCTCCTCACGATGGCGGCTGGTCAGCTCGGCGCGTTAAGGAGAACGAAGGTGTCTGAAGCCCCCTCAACCGCGGGTTGTCCCGACCCGTCAACGGTTTCGGCTGCGGCCCTTCGGCTTGACCCTCTTCTGCGGAAGATTCGAGATGGGCTTTCGCTGTACCTGGAAGCGTTTGCACTTGCCATCCAGGGGGCACGTCGGCAAGACATTAAGTGGCCGTTGTTCGCGCGGGTAGTGCCCGATTCGGGAGACGGGGGGACCATTCATTTCGTACAGCAAGAACCAGGGGATTTCGTCGGCTACGACAACTTTGGGATTTACAATTTCAACATCCCGGTTTCAGAAGCGGACATCGAGACCGCTGCAAGCTACCTGCGACGTTGTGGGCTCGATCCTGACGCGCAGCGATTGCTTGAGGTGTTCAAGGCGCTGAAAGCTGCTTTCTGTTCCGCGGGGGATTTCATTTCGCTTTCGGATGGTTTGAAGGCGAACCGGAAATTCTATGCGCAAGATCGCGCTCTCATGCTGTCGGAGCAGTTGGAAGATCTGATCCGCACACTTCCGACGATCTTGACGCCGGCGGCCAAGTCCTCGGAAGCGGGTGGCGGGGACGGCGGCGACCAAGCCTATCGAGAGTTGCGTAAGTGGGCAGTGTCAGAACTGAAGGGCAAACAGCGCCGGCTCGTTGAACTGCTGGCGGCCAACAACGGCATAATGCCGATACCCGACTTGAAACTAGCTTGCGAGTGGAAAGGCGACGAATTCGCGCGCTGCAGGCAACACGTCAACCGTAAGCTCCGTAAGGCCGGTTGGACTGTCGAACGCCACGACAACGAAGCCCGATTGCGGCAAGTGAAGGGCAGGCAGAAATAGGGCAGATTTTCATTGTTCCTGCCCGCGATTTGCCTTCCTACTCTCGCAAATAATCTCCGCAGCACGTCTTTTGCGGAGATGACAACATGCCTAAGCGAGAGTATGACCCCCTGTCGGTCATTCCGAGTAGAGCGGCGATACGCCAGCGGCTGGAGACCGTGCAAGAGCAGGCCCGGCGGCTACGTATCCTTCTGCGAACGGCCGAACAAATCGAACGCGACGGCCAGAACGCCAAAGCGGGGCAGCAGCCCGAGGGGGTGGCCGATGCGAAGTGACGCCCCCCTGGCCCTCTCGGCCGCTGATTCGGCCAAGTGGTTTGGTGTGAGCGAGCGGCATTGGTGGTCGATGCACAGCACGGGCCGGCTGGGTCCATTGCCGGTTGCATTTGGCCGTGCGAAACGCTGGCGCGCCGATGAGCTGCGCCGATGGCTCGAAGCCGGCGCGCCTTGCCGTGACAAGTGGCTGGCGATGCAAGGCGACATGGAGTAGGCCCGAAAACGCCAACAGCCGCGAACCCCGGCAAAGGTGCGGCCGCTGGCAGGAGCAATCTGATATGACGCAACGTACCATCCGGCGTGGCCTACGGCCATTAGCCGACGCGCTGGCTCTGGCGATTCGCCGGACGGTACCTTCGACGCCCTGGGCGGCATGGGACCGCATCGCGACGGCCATCGGCGTCACGCCGATGGAGCGCGAAGCACTACGCGCGCAGTATGTGGCAGCCACACGTCGTTGGAGGCTGCCGCGATGACCACGAGGCCGACCGCACGGGAGCATGAGCAACGTAAAGCCAGCGATGCGATTCGCGACGCGCGGCAAGACCCCGTGGCACCGCTCCGCCGGCGGCAAGCGGATTTGGCCGCGCAGATTGAGGAATGGACGCGCGACAACTTGCCCGCGGAAGACGTCGAGGGATTGATCGAGCGGCACGTCGAGGAAAGCCGCAGTCTGAATCGAGTTGAAGGACCAAAAGCTATGACGCAAATGGTCGAAATGTGGCGCGACCTACGGCCGCCGGTCATTCACGGGCTGGTGCGACAGGGCGAAACCATGAACGTGATTGCCCCGCCGAAGGCCGGCAAGTCGTGGCTGGTGACGGATCTGGCGTTGAGCATCGTTGTCGGCCGCTGGTGGCTGGGATCGTTTCGCACCGTCGCCGGCAACGTTCTGATTCTCGACAACGAACTGCATCCGGAAACGTCCGCCCATCGGATTCCCAAGGTTGCCGAAGCACGCGGCATCGCGCTGGCGGATTATGGCGACAAGCTCTTTGTGGAAAACATGCGCGGGCAATTGCAAGATGTCCTGTCGCTTGGAAGTTACTTCGCTCGATTCGAGCCGGGCCAGTTTCAAGCGATCGTGCTCGACGCGTTCTATCGGTTCATGCCACGGGACAGCGACGAAAACGATAATGGCACGATGGCGGCTGTTTACAACTCCCTCGACAGCTATGCCGCCAAGCTGAATTGCTCCTTCATTTTGATTCACCACAGCACCAAGGGGAGCCAGTCGGGTAAGAGCGTCGTCGATGTAGGGGCCGGCGCCGGAGCGCAGAGCCGGGCCGCCGACACGCACTTGATTCTGCGGCAACATGAGGAGGCGCACGTTGTAGTGCTCGATGCCGCAGTGCGGTCGTTCCCGCCCGTCGATCCGATTTGCCTGCGCTGGTCGTTTCCAATCTGGACGCCCGATGGATCGCTGGACCCGGCCGCTTTGCGTCCCGATAAGCCGCGGCGGAAGAAAGTGCCGGACCACGATGCCGAGCCGAAAGAACAGCCGTGGACGGCGGAGCGGTTCGTGGCGGAGTTTTGCACGGACAAGCCGGCGAACAAGCTGGCCATTGTCGATGCCGCTTGCACAGCCGGGCTGTCGGATCGGAAGGCCGAGAGTCTTTTGAAACGCGCCGCGGCTCGCGGAATTATTCACGAATGGCCTACCGGCGATCGGCGGAAGGTTGCATACGCGACTGCCAAGCCGCCGGAACATATATCGCGCGCACCCCCCACACCCCCCAAGTGCAAGGCGACATAACGTCGCCGCCCTTGGGCTTGGGGCAAAGGCGCAACATATTTTCGCGCCGGCAAGAAATTTGGGCAAGCGGGAGCGGATTTCGCTTGCTTGGTTCGTATAGCAAAGGATATACTTCACATGGCGAGTCCAGTCCGGTTTGCGATCGTCCGAAAACAGTTGGAGGCGGCCGGGTGGGAGCTAGTGCGAATCAGCGGAGCGCACCATATTTTCGATCGGCCGGGCGGTCCGCTGGTTTCCATTCCCGTGCATCACAATCAGGTTAAGCCGTTCTATGCCAAGCAAGTCCAAAGAATCATCGCGGCAGACAAAGGGGCCAATCGCGACAAGCCGCAAGCCGGCGAAGGGGAAGAGCCGCAAGGCGAGTAAGGGCGGCGTGGATCGACCTTTTGCGGCAGACGTTCAAAAGCGAGCACAGACAATGGTGAGCGAATATCAAGTCATCCTGAATTGCGAAGAGGGGCATTGGTACGGCCGGGGGCTGGAGCTGCCGCACGTGTTTGGTGATGGCGAGACGCCGGCGGCGTGCATCGCCTCGACGCGGGAGGCCCTGGCGGCAGCCGTGGCCTACCTGCTGGAGCAAGGGCAATCGCCCCCGACGCCGGCCAAGCAAGGCAAGCGGACAACGCAAGTCAACGTGCGGCTGACAGCCGAAGAGAAGGTGATTTTGGAATCTTCCGCCCGCCGCAAAGGGTTTGAAGGGCTGTCGGATTTTCTGCGGGCGGCGGCAATGGAGGCGGTGCGGTAGCGGGAGATTCCAGATTTTATTGACCAGTCCTATGGCGCGTGGCCAGCGTCACGAAAGGTAGATCAGCGATGCGAGTTTTCAAGCCAAAGCGAAAGACCGCGAGCGGCAAGCACGTCGAATATGAATTGTGGTACGTCGAGTTTCGGACGCACCGCGAATTGGTCCGCCGGCTGGCCGGATTCAGCGACAAGAAGCAGACGGAAGAGCTGGGGCGGAAGGTAGAGAAGCTGGTCGCCTGCCGGGCGAACCGTGAGGCCCCCGATAAGGCGTTGGGCGAATGGCTGGAAGGATTGCCGGAGCGAATTCGCGAGGCCCTCGCCCGATACGACGTCGTTTCATCGCGGACCGTGGCGGCCAGCAAGCCGTTGGCGGAGCACGTCGCCGACTTCGAGGCGGCGCTGACCGCGAAGGGAACAAGCGCCGATCATGCCAAGTTGGTCGTCAGCCGGCTGACCAAAATACTTGACGGCTGCCGGTTCAAGTTTTGGAGCGACCTGTCGGCCGCGGCGGTCCAGCAATTCATCGCCGGCGAGCGAACCAAGCCCGCGAACGCCGAAACGGGCGAGCGGCCGATCGGCACGCAGACAGCTAACTTCTATCTGCAAGCGATCAAACAGTTTTGCAAATGGATGGTTCGCGAGCGGCGGGCCAGCGAATCGCCGCTAGGCCATTTGCAAGGGCAGAACGTGCGGACCGACCGCCGACACGACCGGCGGGCTTTGACCGTCGAGGAATTGCGGCGGCTGATTCAAGCGGCCCACGCGGGACCGGTGCGATTTGGAATCAGCGGAGCCGAGCGGGCCATCATCTATCGGCTGGCGGTGGAGAGCGGCTTGCGGGCCAACGAGCTGCGGACATTGACGCGCGGCAGTTTCGACCTCGACGCCGCGGAGCCGACCGTGACCGTCGAGGCGGCATATAGCAAGCGGCGACGCGAAGATAGCTTGCCACTGCGGCCCGAGACGGCGGCGCTGCTCAAGGCGCACCTGGCAAGCAAGCTGCCGGCCGCGCAGGCGTTCACATTTCCACGGAAGGAAGACACGGCCGAAATGCTGCGGGCGGACCTCGACGCGGCCCGGGCGAAGTGGATTAAAGAGGCCCCAACGCCGGCGGAGCGAGCCGAGCGGGAGCGATCGTCGATGCTGGCCTATCGCGATCATGCCGGGCTGGTGGCCGACTTCCACAGTCTGCGGCACACGTTCATAAGCAATCTGGCCCGCGCCGGCGTGCATCCCAAGCTGGCCCAATCGCTGGCCCGCCACAGCGACATTAACTTGACGATGAGCCGATACACTCACACGACCCGCGGCGAGCAGAGCGAGGCCCTGGCGGCGTTGCCCGACTTGTCTTTGCCCTTTGCTGGCGAGTTGCGAGCGACCGGCACGACCGACGCCGCGCCGCATGCTGACGACGGGCCAAATCGCGTGGCGTGTTATGTGCCTATTTCAGGCGCAGAAATGAGCAATTCGGTGCGCGACGATGCACCACAAGCCAGCGCAGCCGACAATCGACAAGAACGCAAACAACGCCGTGAAAGCCGCGATTTCCGCGATGATTCACAGCGTGTCGAACGAGTACCCCGGGCGGGATTCGAACCCACGACCCCCGGTTTAGGAAACCGGTGCTCTATCCTCTGAGCTACCGGGGCATAACGCCCGTGCTATCACTCGCCAATGCCCTGGATTTTAGCATCCGCCAGCACAATCCACAGCCTCTGCTTACAACCAACAACCGCCTGCAAATGCGACTCAATCGCTGTCACCGGCAAATCCGATATATCCGGTATATCCATCCGTGTTTCACTGGCTTGTCAGCGAATGTCCGGAACTGGCGGCTTTCGATTTCGGTACACAGTCATTGCGCTCTGCGCCATGCTAGCCGGCAGCCGCATGTCGCCTGCCGAGGAGCCGGACCGGCTTGATCCGTCCAATCTCCGGCCGCTGATTCAAACGGCGATTGACCCGGCGATTGAATCACAACTGACGGCGGCAAAGCTGCAGCCGGCGGATCAACCGGCTACGAATCAGCCGGCAAGCGGCGGCCTCGATCCGGGCCTGGTCGCGGCCGGTCAAAGCGCGTTTTCGCGGTCCTGCACCACTTGTCACGACGCCGATCGCTCGCTGCAAAAATCGAAGAGCTATAGCGGCTGGCTCTCAACCGTGCGGCGCATGGCAGGCAAGACCGGCGCGGAGGTCAGCTCGGCGGATGTCATTCCAATCGCTACGTACTTGGCCTCCGTCGCCGGCGCAAGCAGTGACGCTACCAGCGCCGCCAGTGGGGGAGGCGGAGGCGGTGACGACGGAAGTGGCTGGAGCTTTGGCACGACGATCTCCACGCTTCATCGCAGCGCCAGCGATGCTTTTCCGCTTGAAAACCCCGGCTTCTTCGCCGATGTTTGGGTCACCGCGAATTACCAATCGTCCGGCCCCTGGCGCGCGAATGTCACCGCCTGCACGAGCTGTCACAGTCGCGACAACGGCGCAGCCGGCAACGCCTACAGCATCGAGCTCGTCGAAGGCTCCGCCACGCTCGATCTGCGGCAGATGTTTCATGGCTGCCGCTGCGACGACGGCCGCGAGTTGCTGTTGAAAGCCGGCCGCTTCATCGTTCCATTCGGCGCGATCTCTGCGATGGCCAACCCCAGCACCTATCGCACGGTTACGCAGCCGCTGATGTTCAACATGGGCCGCCGCGTGCTCATGCCCGGCATGCCGCCCAATCAGCCGGTGCTGCCCGCGCCGTTTTCCGATGAAGGCATCGATCTGACCTATCGCACGCCCTTGTTCGGCGACCTGGTCTTCACCCTCGACACCTACGCCATCAACGGCTTGCAAGGCAACGCGACCACTATCTTCAACAAGAGCCGCGCCTACTTCGACAACAACGAAGACCCCACCGGCGGTGCGAGGATGACACTCTCCGGCGAGTTTTTTCGCCTCGGAACGTCTGTGATGAGCGGCAACCTGGCCGATCAAGGTCAACCCCATTTGTATTACACGCTCGCCGGCGCCGACGCGACCGCGCAAATCACCGACCGGCTGCGATTCTATTTCGAATATGCGATGCGGCATCAAGACTCCGCCTTTATTGCCGGCACAAAAGAGTTGACGTTCGGCACCGTGACGCAACTTGAGCTGCGGCTGTGGAACCAACCCTATATCAGCGCACTGGTCCGCTACGACACGCTCGATTTTCGCAATCAGGCGCTCGGCAGCGGCGCGATTCACCGGATTACATCCGGCTTCAACATTGGCCTGCCCGGCGACAGCCTGCTCATGATCAATCACGAGCGGTGGGAAGAAAAAGGCGCGCCGAACGTGGACGTCTTTGGCATTCGTTGGGTCGTGTCGTTATAAACGCTGCTACCCATCGCAATTCGGGCGTGCGAAGCATGAATTTGAGCGCCAAATCGCGGCAATTCGTGAATTGTGCATTTAAGGTGGAGTCAGACGGCAGAAATCTCTGCGGTGCAGCGTGAACATTACGCGCCGAGCATAATCCGCGGTTTTTTGTGGCATTTTTGACCATTTTCGTCCTGTTACTAGGGCGACAAATCAGTGCCAAATGCCTGTCGCCGCATCGCAACCAATGCCAGCGCGAACAGCATTGGCCGCGGCAGTCGCTGATCCCCGGAACGAGAAGAGTAAATGTCGAGGCGTTGGTTTATTCACTGGCTGCGCGCCAAGCCGCACAGCGGTCAAAGGCGTGGTCGCGCACAACCGCGCGCACGATTGCTCGGCTTCGAGGCGATCGAACCGCGTGATCTGTTGACTTCGATCGCGCTTACTCCGATCGCCGACAACACCATCTTTCAAACCCCCGCTGGCAACAGCGATGCCCTAGGCGACCTCTTCGCCGGCGAAACGGAACGCGGGTTCGGTGCTCGCCGCGCGCTCTTGAAATTCGATGTGGCCGGCAGCCTTCCCGCCGGCGCGCATATCGACAGCGCGACGTTGCAGCTTCATGTGAACAAGGACTTGGGTACAAGCTCTAGCTTCGGCGTGCATTTGCTAAAAGCCGATTGGGGAGAAGGCACATCGGACGCTCTCGATCCCGGCGGAGAAGGCTCCACGGCCACGACGAACGATGCCACCTGGACCGCTCGATTTTTCGGAGCCAGCCCGGCCGAAAACTGGACCGCAGCCGGCGGTGATTTCAGCAGCGCGGCCAGCGCCACGACGAATGTCGGCGGGATCAATTCCTATCAATGGACGAGCGCGCAACTGGCCGCGGATGTGCAAGGTTGGCTCAATGCACCCGGTACTCAATTCGGCTGGCTGTTGAAAGTCGAGAGCGAAGTCACTGGCGGGACGGCGCAGCGATTCGACTCGCGAGAAAGCACAACCGCATCGTTTCGGCCCATGCTGACGATCAACTACTCGCTGCCAAATCTGCCACCGACGCTTGACGCCATCACCGATCCGCCGGCTATTCTCGAAGGCGCTGCCGCTCAAACGATTGATCTAGCGAATATCACCGCCGGCGCGGGCGAATCGCAGTCGCTCATGGTCACGGCGACTTCCGATAATCCAACGCTCATTCCGACGCCAAACGTCATCTATACCAGTCCGGATTCGGCCGGCTCGCTCAGCTATACGCCAGCCGCCGACCGTTCTGGCTCAGCAAAAATCACCGTCACCGTCCGCGACGCCGGCCCCGACGGCATCTTCAACAACACCGACGACGCCACGTTCGCGCAGACCTTCACAGTAAATGTCACGGCCGTCAACGATGCGCCCGCGCTGACGGCAATTTCCGATCCCGCCGCCATTTTGGAAGACGCCTCGCTGCAAACCGTCAACTTGAGCGGCATCTCCGCCGGCCCGTTCGAGACGCAAACGATCACGATCACGGCGACATCCGACAATCCGGGCCTGATCCCCGATCCGGCGATCAACTACTTCAGTCCCAATACGTCCGGCTCATTGACGTATAAGCCCGCCCCAAATCAATCAGGCCAAGCCGTCATCACGGTGAAAGTTCAGGACAATGGCGGCACCGCCAATAACGGCGTCGATACGCTCATTCGCAAGTTCACGGTGAATGTGATACCCGTCAACGATCCGCCAACGCTCAACTCCCTCAACGATCCGCCGGCAATTCTCGAAGACGCAGCGCAGCAAACGATTCAACTGAGCGGCATTTCTGCCGGTCCCTCCGAAACCGGCCAGGCGCTGACGATCACCGCCACGTCGAGCAATCCGGGCCTGATTCCCAACCCCGGGGTTACATACCACAGCGGCGACAGCACCGCGACGCTGAAATATACGCCGGTAGCCGACCAAGCCGGTGGCGCGACGATCACCGTCAAAATCAACGACGATGGGGGCACGGCCAATAGCGGCAACGACACAATCATCCGCACATTTACGGTCAATGTCACGCCCGTCAACGACCCGCCGACGCTCGATCCGATCGACAATCCCGCGGCGATCCTCGAAAACGCTGGCAAGCAGACCATTCAACTCAACAATATTTCGGCGGGCCCGTCTGAAACGCAAGTCATCACGATCACCGCGACGTCTGACAATCCTGCGCTGATTCCCAATCCAAACGTCAGTTACACCAGTCCATTCATTGCCGGCTCACTGTCCTACACGCCGGCTGCTGATCGCTTCGGCACCGCCAACATCACGGTCACGGTCAAAGACAACGGCGGGACGGCCAATAACGGCATCGACACCATCACGCGCACGTTCGCGGTCGTCGTCAGCCAAGTCAACGATCCGCCCACGATCGATGCAATCACCAATCCCACCCCAGTCGGCCAGGATTCGGGTCAGCAAACCGTGCAACTGACCGGCATCTCCGCCGGCCCCTTCGAAACGCAAGATATCTCGGTCATCGCCTCGTCCGACAATCCGACGCTCATTCCCAGCGTCGGCGTCGATTACACATCGCCGAGCGCCACCGGCTCCCTCACATATACATCGAGCGCCGGGCAAAACGGCACCGCAGTCATCACGGTTACCGTTCGCGATGCGGGCCTCGATGGCGCCTTGAACACCGACGACGACGGCATCACACAGCGAACCTTCACCGTCCGCGTCATCTCCCCCGATGAAATCAACCACGCCCCGAGTTTTGTCGCCGGGACCGTGCAGCCAGTGACGGACGAAACTGGCCCAGTGAGCCAGCCCGGCTTTGCGACGCAAATTTCCCCCGGCCCACCCGACGAATCGCAGCAGACAGTCGCCTTCATTCTGAATCTGTCAGCCGACGACCAAAAGCTATTCTCCGCTCAGCCGGCCGTCGATTCTGCCGGCAAGCTGACGTTCACGCCCGCCCCGAATGCCCATGGGACGGCCCACATCACGATTCAGGCGAAAGACAACGGCGGCACCGCCCTGGGGGGCGTCGATACGAGCCCGTCGCAAGAATTCGACGTGGTGATTTCCAAGCCGCACGTCTGGCACAACACGCGGAACGGTCGCGACGTCGATGACGACGGTTCTGTCGTCGCTCAGGACGTCATCGCAATCATCAACCGCATCAACGCGAAGGGCTCCGGAAAAATTCCGAACGACGCTCCGTTCGGCCCGCCGTATTACGACGTCGATAACGACGGCAGTGTCGTCGCCCAAGACGTCCTCAACGTCATTAACTTCATCAACGCCGGCCACCACGGCGGCGAGGCGCCTCCAGTCGATCCCACGGCGGCCGACGCGATATTTCAATCGGTTGGCGATAATCTTTTGGCGCTGACGCTCTCTGATCCAACCGATTCCACATTACAATCGCGGCGGAGATAATATGCTTAGCCACGCGCCGACGCGGTAGTCATTCGCGAAGTCTGAGTTGGCCTAATACAACGTATAAATAAACGGCGCTACACCTGTTCCCGATAGGAAAATCAGCACGCCGAATAGCAAGAGAACGATCAAGATCGGCAATAGCCACCATTTTTTATTATGGCGCAGAAAATCGAGGAACTCCCCGAGGAGTGATGGCGTCTGGCCGCGGGCGGCGCGATTGAAATCGTCGTTCTGAGATTTGTCTGACATCACTTCTTGCGAATCGCTGGGGCGAGGCCGTGGGCCCAGCCTTGCTCGGACCGTAGCCGATCTTTTCCCCGTTGAAAATAGACGTGGTCGAGGCTGGCCAGGTGCTCGCGGTACGCCATCTCGCGCGCCGGCTCCCAGTCTGGAGCGCGATGAACCATTTTTAGCTGCTCCATTTTATCCGCAATTGCATCGGCAATGAGTTGATGGCCGCTCATCGTTGGATGCACGTGATCGACGAGCCACTGCCGGTCCGGAAAGCCGCTCCGACTCTTCGACGCAATCAGCACATCGGCATCGACGAGCGGCGTTCCCGTTTTTTCCGCCACGTCATGCATGATTTTCTTCATTGGCTCCAGCATTCGCAGCGGGCAGACGTCCAAATCCTTCGCCTGGATGAATTCTTCGCGGGCCTGCGAGTGCAGACCTTGCTCCAGCAAGCAGTTCCCAAGCTCAAAATGGACTTGAGCATACAGCGGGTCGATCTTTACCGCCCGCCGGAGCACTTCAGCGGCCTGTGGTAAGTCGGACGAATAAAGCTGGCTCGCCTGCTCCAGCAGCGAATCGAATTCGGTTTGTTCGGCCGGCGTGATACTCGCTCGATGCTCCGACTTCAGTGGCGAGTACTGTAGATTCGAGACGGGGCTGACCAGCAATAGCGGCACACTTGCATCTTTGGCAATTTGCACAATTCGACACAAGCTGCTCTCAAAATGCCGGATCACATCGGTCTGCCACTGATCGTCGCGATGATACTCGGCCATACCTCCCTTCCAATCCAGCCGGGCATCGACCTCTGGGCCGAGTACGACTGGTGGTTCTTTGCTCGATGCGGCCGCCGCTGTGGCGCTCAGCACGCTCTGTCGCAACAGATTGTAGGTGTGCAATCGCGAAACCCGCCGGATCGCCCAGGAAACTGCGGCTGGCCGGGCTTTGATCGGCGCGTAGCTGCGGTCTTCCAGAAACTCGTTGTGTCCCTCGCAGAAAATCACCAAGTCCGGCTGATAGTGGAGCACTTCTTGGAGGATGGGAATGAGCCGATACGTAGCGTACGAAACGCCTCCGCAATTGACGACTTCATAATGCCGCGAAGCGTCCGCCGCATTCAGATGCAGCTCGAGCCAAGTTGTAAACGAAGATTCGATCGACCAGGGCCGGCCCTGCACGGTCGAACCGCCGAGAACGAATATTCGGAACTCGTTTGGAGCTTTTTTGGCTGGGAACGATTCGGGTTGAAAATGAGTTTGGCGTGCCTTCGGGATTTCGTAGCGGCCGGACTCTTCATTCAGCACGAAGAGCGGATGAATATCGCTGAAGCCGACAAATGGATCGTTTGCGTCCTGCGGCTTGCCGAGGCCCAAACCTCGGAGCGCGAATTCGCATAGTACTAGCGGCAGCAGGCCGAGCAGAACTGCACCTGCCCGAAATAAAAACTTCTTCCCCATCTATCCATCATTATTCGCCACTAACTATTTGTCACCTCGGGAGCATGTCGATGCTTGTGAGCCAATCGACGCACAGTCTTTTCCAAGCCGACGCCGTTCCGCGGTTTTCACGCACACCAAAATCGTGATTGCCGCCGCGAAAAATGTGTAGCTCGACGGGAACGCAGGCTTTTTTGAGCGCCAGATACATGATGGCGCTGTTTTCCGGGTCGGAACCGCCGATTTTGGAGGTGTCGTCGTTGGCGTGGGCCAGAAAAATGGGCGGTGTATTCGCTGGAATTGTCAGTCCGGGCCAGAGCTCGTTGCTGTCTTTGGCTTTGAGGTACCCCGAATAACACATGACCGCAAAATCGGGCCGACAGCTTACTTCGTCGATGGCATCGAGCGGCTCGTACTTTCGTTTCCCGAAATTGATTGCTGTTGCGAGGGCCAAATGGCCGCCGGCAGAAAAACCGACCATGCCGATCCGCCCCGGATCGATGTCCCACTCGCTCGCCTTGCTGCGCACGAAACTCACGGCCCGCTGAGCATCTAATAGCGGCCCCGGCGCGGGGTCGGTACGCACTTCGCCTTCTCGCCGCGGCACGCGGTATTTCAAGATGATGCCGGTAATGCCGATCGATTTCAGCCACTCCGCCACCTCCACGCCTTCCAGATCCCAATACAAATTCCAGTAGCCACCACCCGGCAAGATAATCATCGCTGCGTGCGTATCGTTCTTCTCCGGGCGATAGACGGTCAGCGTCGGTTTGGTGACGTTGGTGATCAGCTTCGTTGGCCCAACGATCGGCGATTGATGAATTCGGCTGCTCTCTTCAGCCTTCAGCCCCGTATCTTGCGGCGGCTTACCGGGCCACAGATCGAGAACCAGCGGTTCGTTGGCACAAGCCAGCTTCGTGGAAAGAAGGCAACAAGCAATTGCCAGGGAGAATGAAGAATTCATCGAGGTGTTCCCAAAAGGCAACGGAGGCTCATCCTGGCCCGTCTAACCGGCGGCCGCTAGTGGCCATGAGCCGCGGGTTAAGAGTGGCTGAAATAATTTTTTGACAGCGGAGCGATTCGACGTAGATTTCAGTTGCGTCCCGATTTCCCTTCATCCGGCCGCGGCAACTTTGGCTTTCTCACCCCCGTGAGTTGGCGGGCCCGGCTTTTCTTTGCTTGGCCCGCCTTTTTTTATGCGCGGCGGGCGAAGTTGACATGATCAGAGAGGCGGTGGGCACAGCCTGAGTATTACCCACATTTGTATTGCGCATCTGCACCCCGGGCGAGGAGTAGGATTTTTTCGAAGCCGCGCCAGAGAGTGATCCAGCCGGGTTCGCCAT
>DASXLL010000382.1:0-21959 GCA_036496265.1 Pirellulaceae bacterium
AAGAACGCACAAATGGGGTGCAACTGCGCCTTCATACCAGTCATATTCGGGCGGTTACCGACGAGCACGGCCGATATCGGCTAACCGGAATTCCACCGGGAGCTAGGCATGTTCTGAACGTAATTGCCCCCAAGTCGGAACCTTGGCTGATAGCGGAACAAGAGTTTTCGCTAGATCCCAAGCAAACGGAGTCGATCGTGGACGTGCGTGTCTTTCGCGGAATTTGGCTGCAAGGACTCGTGACCGACAGCTCGTCGGGCAAACCCCTCATTGGCCATGTGGATTATTTGGCGTTGCGAACGAACCCCAATATCCCACAAAAATTCGGGCTGAATGATTGGTGGCAAATCCACCGATTTCCGATCGATGAATCGGGGCACTACAAAGTGCCCGGTCTTCCCGGACCCGGCGTGCTGCTGGTGCGATCCTTTGGAAAAACGGTCTATCCGCGCAGCGTGGGGGCCGAAAAGGTTGAAGGCTACAACGCCGAGAATAACTATCTGCCCACCACGCCCACGGGTTTGCCGCTATCGAATTGGAACCTGATTCAACCGATCGATCCACCGGTTGGCGCTCCATCGCACGCGATTAATCTCGCGCTTTCAACAGGTGCGAAGGTGGCTGGCCGCGTCGTCGGACCGGACGGCGCGGCGGTGTCTGGGGTCGAAGTGCTTGGAACGGTCGAGAGAGAACCGTTCTTTGAGTCGCTCAAGGACGACGCATTCGCGATCCACAACTACCAGCCAACCGTCGCGCGAAATATCTTTTTTAGAGCTGCGGGCAACTCCCTCGTGGCCCAACTTCGCCTCGCAGGAACACCGCCGTCCAACTTGATCGTCACGCTACAGCCCGCGGTCACCGTCAAGGGTCGGCTCATCGAAACGGAAACCGGCGACGAGGCCGCCGGATATGACTTGCACTGCGAATCGTCGCGGCATGGCAGTTTCCGAATCGACGACGTAATGACCGATGAGAACGGCCGCTTCGAGGTCAAGGGACTATTGGCTGGGAATGTTTATCAGATGGACGCCGCCAACCAGCATCGCTTCAGTAGCAAAAAAAACGGATTCACGATCGACCTGACGAATGCCAAGCCCGGAGAGACGATCGAGCTGGGGAACGTGACGGAAAAAAAGTCGAAATGAGCGGATTCGAATGAAGCCGGCCTTTACTGCTCGGATGCCTTCGGCGTCGTAGGTGTAGTTGTACGTACCGTCAGACTGTAGCTGGATTTGATTGTACTGGTTGCCATAGGTAAGAGTGCTGCTGGTGCCGGAGAGCGTGGAACTGGTCCGGTTGCCATTGCTGTCGTAGGCATAGGTTTCGTCGCTGCTTGTACCGGCCCCGTCCGCTGAGGTGAGTTGGCCGTTGGCGTCGTAGGCGTAAGTCGCTTTGCCGTCGTGCAGCGAGTCAATCGAAGTCAACCGGTCGGCCCGATCGTAGGCGTAGTTGAAAGAGTCGAGATGCTTCGTCCAACTCGGGCTGGAGCTATTGAGGCCTACCGCCAGCGTGTGATCGATGCCCGACAGCCGGCCGGTGACGGCTTCGTAGTAGTACGTCGTCGTGGGGACAACATCGCCGGTCGTGCCGTTGACGCGGGTGAGCTGCGAAAGGTGATCCACGTCGTTGTACTGGAAACCGATCAAATCAGCGGAGTTTGTGGCATCGGTGATTTTTTGCAGGCGGCCGGCGGCGTCGAGCACGTAACCGAATTGCCGCGTGGGCGGACTGGCGCCCGTTCCGATCGTGTCTTGCAGTGTTTGCCGCTGACCGTTGGCGTAATAGGTATAGTTGAGGGCTACCGTGGGCATGCCGCTGGTGCCGGCGTTCGATTCGCTCAGCATCTGGCCGGCATAGTCGTAGGTGTAGGCATACGTGGCGGCATTATCGCTGATTTGCGTGAGCTGGCCTGCCTTGTCGTAACGCGAGACGATCGTATTGACCGCGACGGGAGGCGATTGGCTGTCGAGCCAGGTTTCTTTCGTTTGGCGGTTCAGAAGGTCGTGCTGATAAGTGATGACGCGGCCATCGCGGTCGGTCGACAAGCCGACTTTCGCGAGGTGCGGATTGGCGAAGTATTCAGCGGCATAGTCCGTTCGAGTGCTCGCCGCACGGCCCGAAGTCTGTCCATTAAGCAGTGGGGCAACTTGCTCTGCCGTTATGCCGCTCGCGATAAATTGCAACGTCAAGTGATTCGGCGTCGGTTTTCAAATTGGCCCGCTCGGCTTTAATTGCGCAGTTGAGCAGGTTGCCGACAAATCTGGAGGCATACCGCGCGTCGATGATCGGCGCGGCGACCATTTGCCGGGCCTCGATTTTGAGCGTTTGAATCTGATGCTGCAGTTGCATCAGAACCTTTTAACCAATCGGCACGGATGAATGACAGTCGCTTTGCGCTAATAACTCGTAACGTGGCGTTCGGGCGGAAGGACGAATTTAGATGGCAAATGTCACGGCAATTGATCAACGGCAAGCGATGATGCTCTATTACGAAGGCGTTAGTCGCTGATTTTCGCGTTTCGCTCGTCGGCCGCGCGGGGCTATGTTATTGAGCGTGCCGGGCCGCCTGGTCGTTCGCGTTCAATCTCCGGCCCGTACACACCCCGTCTAGCCGTGCAGGCTTGGCGGGGTTTTTTGTTGCCGCATGATCCGCATGTTGGCTGAGCATGCATCGCCAGTGCAACGCCCGGTCAAGCGAGGTCGATATTTCGCAAAGAGCCAATAACCAGCATCCAAGGCTTGAGAAATAATCGGCAGCCGCGATAGGAATGCCAGCTTGTGGAAGCCGATTGCGGAGTAGATGCGGCGGAAGACCTCGACGCCGCCCAGCCAAGTTCCATCCGGCAGTCGGCCGTGCATTTGAGCCATCAGGTCAGCGATCGATTTGCCGTGCGCGGCTGGCTCAAAGTTCGGATCATCGATATCAGTGAACTTAATGCGGTTCGCTTTGTCCCGGCGGCGCAGCCAATTCATCTCGCGGGCACAAAGCGGACAGCCGCCGTCGAAAAAGACCTCGATTTCAAACGATTTTAAGTCGTTTTCGAGCATGGTGTTGGCTCGTCGGTCCGTTAATTCGTCTGGCACGTTGCGGTTTTAGTTGCAGAGGTTGGTGCGGCCACTATAGAGAGCACCGCAATCCATGTTGAAGTTTAACTTGACGACCAGCCGTCCCTGGATGAGGCACATGCTGTTGGCTGCTGCGGTCTATAACGTCGGCTGGGGCCTATTCGCAGTGCTGTTTCCCAGCCGGCCATTTGCGTGGATGGGTGTCGAGCCGCCCAATTATCCGGCGCTGGTCCAATGCATCGGCATGATAGTGGGCGTGTACGGCGTTGGATACGCGATTGCAGCATTCGATCCAATTCGCCATTGGCCGATCGTTTTGGTCGGATTGTTCGGAAAGCTGTTTGGCCCGATCGGTTTTGCGTGGGCGGCGTCACGTGGTGAGCTGCCGTGGGCGGCTGGACTGACAATCGTCACGAACGATTTGATCTGGTGGTTGCCATTTGTAATGGTGCTGGTTGCCGTCTGGCGCGCGAACGCCTTACGGAAAAGTCACCGCATATTCGCTGCCTAAGGTGCGGAATTCTCCGACGCTCCGACGACGCATCTACTACCACGTTCCTCGGCTCTTGACCGCCATGTGGGGCGCAGTAAAACGACGGAGATTGGGCAGGAAGCGCTTCACCGCTGCAGGGAGGCACACGGAGGAATGAAAGGGCGCGGCCATGAAAGAACGCATTTTGGTGGTCGATGACCAGCGGGATATTGCGGATGCGCTGACTCGTCTGTTACAAACGCTCGGCTATGATGCGAAAGCCGTCTATGAGAGCCAGCGAGCCGTCGTTGAAGCGGCCGATTTTCTGCCGGACTTGATGTTCATCGATATCGGGATGCCCGATATCGACGGCTACAAGACGGTTGCCAAGATTCGCGGCAACCGGGAATGTGCTCACGCGGTTCTGATTGCCTTGACGGGTTGGAGCGGGCCGGAAGACCGGCATCGGGCTTACGAAAGCGGGTTCGATCTGCACATTACCAAGCCGATGAGCATGGACAAGCTGATGGAAGTGCTATCGCTGATCGATCCGAAGGGGCAAACGATGTCGCCGGCCGGGCGGATTTATCGGATGCAATCGGCGCTCAGCAAGGGCGCGTGAGCGACGCCGTTTCAACAAGTAACTTCAGTGAGACAGCCATGACGCGCGGTATTTGTTTGCTTGCAATCCTATGCCTTCCGGGGCTCTCGCTCGCTATCGATGTGCAGGGAACGATCAAGCGCGTCGACGTTGATGCGGCGCGCATCGTCTTCACCGCGCCGGACGGCCGCGATCGGGACGCGAAAGTCGCTGCGGATGCCAAGCTGTTAGATGCAGAGGGTAAAGATCTGAATGGCGGGCTGAAATCGCAACAGCTAAAGGAAGGCACGAAAGTAAGGCTTACGGTCTCGCCGGAAAACGGTCGGCCGGTGATTCAGGCCCTGCGGCTGGGCGGCAACGGCGGCGGGGCTCAGGCTGAGGGAAAAGCAGCGGCGAAAGCCAAAGGCCAGGCTGCGCCGCCGGCGGAGCCGTTGCCCAAGCTCGATACTTCCGCGCTGGTTGCGCTGACCGATCTGCCATCGAGTGGAGAATACCACGGCAAGCCGGGTGGTCTTTATCCCGGCGGCAGCAATACACGACCAGCCGCACACGATAAAGCCGGCCTGGAACTGGCGCGGCAAATTCGACCGCTCGATAAGGACGGCAAGCCCGCGGCCGATGGCAAGATCGTCCTTTGCACGATTGGCTTCAGCAACACCTCGCAATGTTCACAAGGATTCATCGAAGTGGCCCGCGACGACAAGTCGGTGAATCCGCAAGTTGTAATTGTCAACGGCGCACAGGGCGGGCGGTCGGCGTTTATGGTTAAGAATGCCGATGACGGCACGATTGGCACGGCGTATTGGAAGGAATGGGTTCTGGAGCATCTGACCGCGGCGGGTGTAACGCCGGCGCAGGTAGAAGTGGTATGGCTGAAGCAGACCGAAGCATCAGTCGGCCCGGCAATGCTGGCGCAGCTTGGCGTCAAAGAGTATGACGTGCCCGTGCGTCAGCCGTTTCCCAAAAGTGCCGAATCACTTTTGGCGGATCTGCGTCTGATTGTGCAAATTCTGCCCAAGCGGTTTCCGAACTTGAAACAGTGCTACGTTTCCAGCCGCTCGTACGGCGGTTGGGCGCTGCGGGAGGGCAACCGGGAGCCATTTTCGTATGAAACGGGCTTTGCGGTGAAATGGCTGATCGATGAGCAGATTCGCGGCGACGCGGCGCTGAATTTCGATTCCGCAAAAGGCGAGGTGAAAGCTCCGTGGCTAAGCTGGGGGCCGTATCTGTGGGCTAACGGCGATCGCCCGAGGAAAGATGGGTTCGTCTTTGCCTTAGACGACTTTCGCGAGAACGACCGTATGCATCACTCGGCGCAGGGCATGCAAAAGATGGGTAGCGAACTGCTAAAATTCTTCAAGACCGATTCCACGACCAAGACTTGGTTCGTGCGCAGCGCACCTTAATCTCAACGACCACATGACAATGCGGTCAAGGCGCATAGCGGTCGCCTAGCGACCAGACTGGCCGCCAGTCGTACACTCACGGCCTATTCGGTTTGATCTTCGGAAACAACACCGGCAAGGACTCTGCGGACTGCCCCCTCTACTTTGCGGACGTCCGGTTCCGCCCACTGTTGCTGCCTGAGTTCAGAGACACATTCAGCTAGTACCCCAAGAGGGGTATTTCCGCGGTAACAGCGGGCGAGGCAGTCTTGAACCGCAGACCGAATCGCACTTTCAGGCTGCTCTGACAAGATGCCGCCCACCGGTGAAAAATAATGGCACGGTTTCGTACACTGCAAGCAACGTGCCAACATGAGAACGGACGCTTCAATGCAAAGCTGCAAGTGCGCTGTGAATTGTGGTATGTTTCCAAAGCCTGCGGATAATGAGGGTTTTTCCATGAACGTCTGGCTGACTCGCGTTTTGCTATTCGCTTTTGCCTTTTTTGTGACGGCAGCCGTGCGAGGCGAAGAAAATTCGCCGTTCGTGGGCGCCTATGGCGGCAAATTTACGTTTCGCTCCTCGAATCCGAACTTCCCCAGCGGCGAGGGCGTGGTGCGAACTCTCAGCGTGGCGGCAAATGGCAAGGTGACGGGGACGTTCAATCCGCCAAACGGCGAGCTAGGCGAATTCAATGGCTCTGTCGATGAGGAAGGCGCGCTGACCTACACCGTGCAGTTCACGACGCAGACGTATGTCGTGAAGGGACTTGTGGTAAAGACCAAGCGCGGCAGCCTCAAAGGCAACGCGACGCAATATGCCGGCCGCAATGCAGTGGGCAGTATCGAGTTTGATTTGTTGCCGAAATAGCGGCTCGCGCGGGGATATTGGTTTCGCCCGCAATAATTTGGCTATTTCCGGATATCAAGGCAGATGATTTCTTTGTCATCGCGGAGGTAGAGCTTGCCGTCGGCGATCGCCGGTGCTTGACGCGTCGGTCCGGATACTTGCTTGCGTCCGATTTCTTCATAGCCCTTCGGCGTAGCTCGCACGATGATCAGCTCGCCGGTCATCGAGGTGAAAAACAGCTTGCCGTCGGCCGCGATCATGTTTGCCTTTCCAAATCGCGGCTGTTGCCACAATTGCTTGCCGGTAGCCGCATCGAGGCAGGTCAGATTCGTGATAGGGCCGGCGCTACCGATGTTGTCGAGGCCGTAAAGCTTGCCATCGAGAAGAATGGGCGTCTGCCATTCGGATCGCAGAACGCTGCGAGGTCCCTGGGAGCTCCAAATTTCGGCTACATCAAACTTGTCGCCATTTGGATTGAGCTTCAGCAGCGCGCTGCCGTGGTTTTCGCCCGAGGAGATGAGCACGTTGCCATCCACGGCAATCGGCGAGGCCGTGTTGCATTCGTAGTCGGTCTCATACGGATGGCGCCAAAGCACTTTGCCCGAATCCGAAGTGACACCGATCACCGAGCCGCCAGTGAAGGCCACGATTTGCTGGCGGCCGCCGACGTTGAGCAGCGCGGGCGACGAATAGCCGCAAGGATCATCGCCGGCGGTCCAAGCTCGCTCGCCGCTTTGTGCCTTATAGGCAATGAGGCAGGCCTTCGGTGCACCGACGGTGACGATGACCAGATCGCCGACGAGGAGCGGCGAGCATGCCATCCCGTATTCGGCGACCTTACCTTTGAGTTCGCCGACGACGTCGTGCGACCACATTTGGCTGCCGGTCGCTAAGTTCACGCAAGTTAGAATTCCTTGGCCCGTGAACGCAAAAACCCGCTCGCCCGCAATCGTAGGCGTCGCCCGCGGACCGTCACCTTGGGTGTTTTTGTATTCAGGCGCAAGCGTTGTCTGCCATTGCTGCTTGCCGGTCGCCGGATGGTGCGCGACGAGCCACTGCTGACCATCGTGTTGCACGAGCGTGCAAAGGTGGCCGCCGGCGCTGGCGATACCTGACATGCCAGCACCGCCAGTGACGCGCCAGACTTCCTTTGGGCCGGCAGCAGGCCAGGAATCGAGCAATCCCGTCGCCGCGGAAACGCCGTTGCGATTCGGGCCAAGGAATTGAGGCCACTCATCGGCTGCTTGGGCAACAAAACTGGCCCACAAGATTGCGGTAAAGATGAATCCTGCTTGCGGCTTCACGATAGGCTCCTTGGTTACGGCCGGGCGGAGGCCCGCCCCACATTAGCGGACAGTGATCAAAAACAACTGCCGCGTTTTCTCGGCGTCGTCGGCAAGAGCCGAAACGAGGATTTGATTGTTTTGGCGGTTCCAGTTTGGCGAGGGATCAACGCGGAGGTCGCCTTGCGTCCAGCCGCGCACGTCGAATGGCTGGCTCGTGACGTTGGCGCCGTCTTTAAGCCGCAGAAACGCATAGAAATTTTGATTGCCGATGCGGTAGCCGTTGACGAACCATTCGCCGCTGGGCGACAGGGCAATGTCGTCGCCAGGTTTCGGAAAGATCCCTTTATCGCCGAACTTGCCGACAACTTTCATTGCTTCGCAGTCGTAAATGATTTGCTCATTGTTGAGCGTGCCGATCAGTCGCTGGCCGTCGAGCCATTCGGGGTGGCCGCCGATGAAGTCTTTGAGCGGCCGCAGGTTCGTGCCATCGGCGTTCATGACCACCGGGACGTTGACTTGCGTGCCGCCAAGGTCCCACCCGCCGCGAACGTAGAAATAAATGCGGCTGTCGTCGCGGCTCCAGAGCGTGTGGTTGATGAAGAGGGCCTGGGTGTCGATTGCAGGCGCGATCGATCGCAATACGGCGGCCAGTTTTTGAAATGAAATCAATAGTTTTCGCTCACTGGTTGCCACATCGACGACAAATACGCCGTCGTCAGCCGGATGCAGCACGTCGCCCGTCCCGTCGTATGCGCCGGCGTAGCCCGTAACGCGCCGCAGCCGGGCCATGCGGCCATAGTTGATCGCCAGAAACTTACCGCCGCGCTGAGCGATGCCACCATTGCCGACTGGCGAATCGTCGAACCGATATTCGCGAACACGCTCGCCGCTAGTGCCGCGGCTGATGTCGAACAGCACGCAAAAGACTTTGTTGGTCAGGGGGGCGCGGTCGTTGAAAAAGAACTGCGTTTCCTGTGCCAGCGGATTCCAGTACAACATCGTCCCTTGCTGCGGATTCCAGGCCCGACACTGAGCGACGACGCGAGGTTGGTAGTCGTTTTGTGTGTCGAGCAGGACGACCTCGGCTGGCTCGCTGCCATCAGGCAAATGGTCGCGAACGGGCGTTTGCAAGCAAACGATGTAGCGGCCGCTTTTGTTCCACGGAATATTTTGCACGTGGCCGATGTAGCCGAAGAAATGGTGCAGAGGGCCATGCGTGATTTGGCGGACCTCGAGCGACGGATCGGCGGCAAATAAAGTTGAGACAGTCGATGTGGTAGCAATGACCCACAGCAATGCAGACGTCGTCGTGAGCGATTTCATGGCTACGACTGTACCAGACGCCGGGCCAGCGCTACAGCGCCGGCGGCAGGATGTTGCACGACGAGCGCGTGGCCGGGCCGTGCATTCACGCTCGTGGCAAGCTCATTCACCACCAAATCGAAGTAGCCAGATTGATTGAGGAAAACACCTCCGGATGCCGCGAGAGAATAGGAGCTCACCGGCAATCGAAGCTGGGTTGCCACGGCTGCGACCATCTCGGCCAAGTCGCCGGCCGCCGCTTGGATGATGTTGGCAGCCGTGGCATCGGTGGCTTGCAAATCGAACACCACGGTCGCCAGCTCGGCAAGTCTCTCGCGGGTCATGTGAGGCGCATAGATCGCCCCGATCAGATCCTGCGGTGTGTTGATGCTGAGTTTTTTCAGAAGAGCCGGTAAGAGTGCCGTGTCCGGGTTGCGTTTGTCGGCGGCTTGGGCCGCGGCGCGCACACCGCCGAGAGCGATTGCGTAACCGCTGCCTTCGTCGCCGATGAGGTAACCCCAGCCGCCGCTTCGCGCCGTACTACCGAATGCATTGCGCCCCCAGGCGAATGAACCGGTGCCGGCGATGAGTGCGACGCCGACGTTATCACCCGCAGCGGCCGCGAGTATAGGCTCGGCGTCGCCGGTGACGTGAACGCGATTCGCGATGCCAGATTCTTCGGCCCAGTTGGCGATTCGTCTTTGTTCTTCGGCACGTCCAGCACCGGCTAAGCCGAAGCAGGCGGCCGCTACGTTGGTTTGAGGCAGTTTGGCATCATCAAAGGCGTGCTGAACCGCGAGGGCGATGTTGCCTTGAGCGACGTCGAATCCCGCGGCGCGCGGGTTGCCTGGTCCTGCCTGACCGCGGCCCAGGACGATCGAATTCGTTGCATCATCCAGCGGCGCGAGCCAAGCGACCGTTTTGGTGCCGCCACCATCGACGCCGAGGATGAGATGAGATTCCGGCAATGGAAGGTTCTTTCACGACGCACCGGGACCAAGTTTGGTCCCGGCTATTGGATTAGTTAACGCCCCGCGCAGTTGACCGCCGGCCTCAGATAAGAATCTTCGCGCCTCCTCTGGTGATATGCCTCGCTGCTGCGCCACCACCGCTGTCTTCAATTCGCCGCCGCAGCGGGCAAGTTGCTGCTCCGCTTCGCCCTCGGTCAGCCCCGTCAACTCGGCAACAATTCGTCGCGTCCGCTGAATTAGCTTCGCGTTCGTCGCCTTGAGATCGACCATCAGGTTGCCATAAGTCTTGCCGAGTAGGACCATTGCACCGGTCGTTAAGGCGTTGAGGACCAGCTTGGTTGCTGTCCCAGCTTTGAGACGCGTCGAGCCACTAATCACTTCGGGACCGACAACCGGAGTAATCATCAATTCGGCGGCCTCAATCAGAGCAGAGCCGTCGTTGCAGGCGAGGCCGATTGCGAAAGCGCCTATTTCGCGAGCATATTTCAAGCCGCCGATGACGTAGGGAGTTCGACCACTGGTAGCTATGCCGACGACCACATCGCGGTTCGAAAGCTTCGCGACTTTAAGATCTTCGATAGCCGTTTCCGGGTGATCCTCCGCCCCTTCCACCGCTCGCGTTAGCGCTCCATACCCGCCCGCGATGATCCCGACGACCAATTCGGGCGGCGTACTGAACGTGGGCGGGCACTCCGAAGCATCTAGGACGCCGAGCCGGCCCGACGTTCCGGCGCCAATATAGATCAGGCGGCCGCCGGCTCGGAGGCGGTCGGCAATGACTTCGACGGCTTTGGCGATCGACTCTGCTTGCTGACCCACGGCCACAGCGACTCGCGCGTCCTCCTCGTTCATCAGCCGCACAATTTCGAGGGCAGACAGCGTATCGATTTTCTCTGAGGCCGGATTTCGAGCCTCCGTCGTAAAGCGGGACATGCGGTGCGGCCGGTTTCTAGTTATTCTGGTGCTGCTTTGCTGATTGTAATCAAAACCGTCTCGGTCCCCCACGACTTACTTACTTTATCACTCACACGTGACGATCCATCTCGGCTGGATAGACATCGCCGTCTTGCTGATGTATCTGACCTCGGCCGTCGTGGTCGGTCTGGTAGTCAGTGGCCGTGGCAAAAACTTAGAAACCTATCTGCTCGGCGACCGCGATTTGCCGTGGTGGGCGATCCTCGGCTCGATAGTCGCCACCGAGACGAGCACCGCAACAGTCATCAGTGTACCGGGCAAGGCGTTTGGACCTGACGGCATGCGGTTTTTGCAATTGGCTATGGGCTATTGCATCGGCCGCGTAATTATCGTTCGCGTTCTACTGCCGCTTTATTTTCAGGGCCAGCTATTCACCGCCTACCAAGTGCTCGAGCGTCGATTCGGCGGCCTGACTAAGCGGGCCGCGTCGCTCCTGTTCCTTGTGACGAGAAATTTGAGCGACGCACTGAGACTATTTTTGACGGCGATCGTGTTGCAGCGGCTGGGCGGCCTCGATTTTGTCTCCAGCGTCATCGCCATGGGCCTCGTGACAATTTTTTACACTTTTTTTGGCGGCATGCGGTCCGTCGTATGGAATGATTGCATTCAATTTGTCGTGTACGTCCTCGGCGGCGTGGCCGCGGTATTTGTTATCGCCAGCCAGGTGCCCGGCGGTTGGAACGAGATTCTGCAGTATGGCAGCGAGAACGAGCGCTTCCAGATTTTTGATTTCCGTCCGCTTTTGAGCTATCCGTTTACCTTTTGGGCCGGCCTGATCGGAGGTGCGGTGCTGACGATCGGCACGCACGGCACGGATCACATGATGGTGCAGCGGTATTTGAGCGCCCGCAGCCAAAACGATGCGGGCCGTGCGATCGTCCTCAGCGGCTTCGTTGTTCTTATTCAATTCGCCTTGTTCCTCTTTATCGGCGCCGAGCTCGCCGCCTTTTATGCCCGCCATCCGGAAATTCTCGAGAGCTGGAAGCAACTCGCCGCCGAAAAACGTTGGACGACCGACGACGTCTTCCCACACTTCATCGTCAACTTCTTTCCGGCCAATACGGGCCTCATTGGGCTAATTCTGGCGGCAATTCTAGCCGCGGCCATGTCAACGCTTTCTAGCTCGCTCAACTCATCGGCGTCGGCGCTGGTTAACGACTTCTATGTCTCCGCTCGCAAGACGGAAGCCTCATCAGAGCACTTGTTTTTTCTCACCCGCTGGCTCACTGTCGCATTCGGCATCATTCAAATCGGCATCGCAATCTGGGCCCGGCAGCTTGAAAAGGCCGTGGTTGATAATGCGCTGACGATCGCCGGTTTTTCGGCCGGGCTGTTGCTCGGCGTTTTTAGCCTCGGTGTTTTAACCAAGCGGGCCGGTCAGGCCTCGGCTCTCATCGGCGGCGCGGTGGGCTTGGCCGTGTTACTCTGGTTGCAATTCATCGCTCCGCGGTCGGATATCCGAATCGCGTGGCCGTGGTTTGCTCTTATCGGAGCCACGGCAACGTATGCGACCGGTTGCGTCGTCGCTTTGTTCGCTCCTAGGCAAGGAACTGTTGCATGAAGTGTTCGCGTTGTTCTGGATTGCCCCTGCTTGTCCTGCTTTGCAGCTTGTTGGCGACTCGCTCAACCGCGACTTTTGCCGCCGGCCTGCCGCACGATTCGCCCGAAGCGGCCGGAATGGATTCGGCCCACCTGGCCCGCATCGACCAGATTGTCGCTGAGGGGCTTGCTGAAAAACGTATGCCCGGCTGCGTTGTCTGCATCGGCCGGCAAGGCAAGATCGTGATGCTTAAGGCTTACGGCAATAAGCAGGTCGAGCCGAGTGAACTGCCAATGACGACGGATACGGTGTTCGACATGGCATCGATTACCAAGCCAGTGGCAACCGCGACGAGCATTATGCTGCTGGTCGAGCGGGGCCAATTGAAGCTCGGCCAGCGCGTTTCTTCGATCATTCCAGAGTTCGCGGCCAATGACAAAGAACAGATCACGCTTTTCGATTTATTGACGCACCAGAGCGGTCTGTTGCCAGATAACGCGGTCAAGGATTATGAGAACGGCCGCGAGGAAGCGATCAGAAAGATTTGTAATTTGACGCTTCAAGCGCCGACCGGCACGCGGTTCATCTACTCCGACGTCAACTTCATACTGCTTGGCGAGATCATTCGCCGCATCAGCGGCAAATCGGTCCATGAGTTTTCGCACGAAAACATCTTCCAGCCGCTCGGAATGACCGAAACCGGTTATTTACCCAACGAAGCACTGAAAAAACGAGCCGCTCCGACGGAAAAGCGCGAAAAGAGCGACGAAAAATATATTCAAGGCGAAGTCCACGACCCGCGAGCGTATCTGCTCGGCGGCATCGCCGGACATGCGGGTCTGTTTTCGACAGCCGAGGATTTGGCCGTCTATGCACAGATGATGCTCGGCGGTGGGGAATACAACGGCGCACGAATTCTCGCGCCGCAAACGGTCGCCACGATGACGCGCGGATACAAAATCCTCGGCGGCACGCGGAGCACGATGGAAGGCGTGCCGCCGAGTCCGCCCGTCTATCTCCGCGGCCTCGGTTGGGACAAACGCACCGGCTACTCGATCAACCGCGGCGAACTAATGACTGACGCCGCCTTCGGCCACGGCGGTTTTACCGGCACCGTGCTGTGGATCGATCCGGGCCTGGACTTGTTCGTGATTTTTCTAAGCAACCGCGTGCATCCGGATGGAAAAGGCTTGGTGAATCCTCTGGCAGGGAGAATCGGAACCGTCGCGGCGGGAGCGGTTAGAAAAACTGGACAGGCCGGAGGCCTACTCCACGCGGGAGTCCTCACCGGCATCGACGTCCTGAAGCGTGACAACTTCCGCCAACTGGCCGGCCGCAAGATCGGCCTGATCACCAATCACACTGGCAAAAGCCGCGACGGCGAATCGACCGTGAAGTTGCTGCACGAAGCCAAGAACGTGAAGCTGGCCGCGCTCTTCAGCCCCGAACACGGTTTCGACGGCAATCTCGACGTTTCCAAAATCGGCGACACGAAGGACTCGGCGACAGGGCTCAAAGTCTTCAGCCTCTACGGCGAGACGCGCAAGCCAACCCCCGCGATGCTGGCCGACATCGACACCGTCGTCTTTGACATTCAGGACATCGGCGCTCGCTTTTATACTTATGTCTCGACGATGGGCGAAGCGATGAAGGCCTGCGCCGAGCACGGCAAGCGCTTTGTCGTTCTCGACAGGCCCAACCCCATCGGCGGCGTCGCGGTCGCCGGCCCGATGCTTGACGCCGGTCGCGAATCGTTTGTCGGCTTTCATCGACTGCCCGTCCGTCACGGCCTGACGATCGGCGAGCTGGCGAAGTTGTTCCAGGACGAGCTCAAGCTCAAACTCGATTTGCAAGTCATCGAATGCGTCGGCTGGAAGCGCGCCGAGGCCTTCGACGCCACTGGCCTGACCTGGACCAACCCTTCACCCAATATGCGGAATCTCACCCAGGCGTTTCTCTATCCCGGCCTCGGCCTCTTGGAAACCACGAATCTTTCCGTCGGCCGCGGCACGGATACGCCATTCGAAATTATCGGCGCTCCTTGGCTCGACGGCCAAAAGCTGGCTGCGGAGCTAAATCAACGACTGATCGCGGGTGTTAGTTTCATACCGATCGAATTCACGCCCACCAGCAGTAAATTCGCCAATCAAAAGTGTGGCGGTATCAACATCCTCATCACGAACCGTGCCCAATTCGAGCCTCTCCGCACCGGCTTCGAAATCGCCGCCGCCCTCAGAAAGCTTTATCCTGAACAATGGGAGGCCAATTCTTACGATCGGCTGCTCGGCAACCAAAAAACGCGAAACGCCCTGCTCGACGGCAAATCGGCCGACGCAATCTTGGAAATCGGCCGTGAAGGTGTTTCCGACTTCGAGCGCCGCCGCCTAAAATATCTTCTCTACGAATAACGAATGGCCACAAAAATCACGAAGAGGCACAAAAAGCACAGGAAACATCTGCATTTCCTCTTTGTGCATTTTTGTGTTTTTCGTGGCCATTCCTAACCCTTTCATGGCTTCCAGTTTTCAACTTGGCCTCGAACGCTGCCTCGACAATCCGCCAAAATTGTTATGCGGTGCTCGCTTCGGCCTGCTCATGAACCAGGCGTCCGTCGATCGGGCGTTCCGCTACGCCTACGACCTGCTCGCGAAGAAATTCCCCGGACAGCTCAAAGCCATTTTCTCTCCGCAGCACGGCCTCTGGTGTGAAGAGCAGGCCAACATGATCGAGTCGGCGCATGGCCGCTATGAGCCGCTTGGTCTGCCTATTTATAGCCTCTATAGCGAAACTCGGCAGCCCACAACGGAGATGCTTCACGGCCTCGATTGCTTTGTAATCGATCTGCAAGACGTTGGCACGCGCGTTTATACATTCGCTTGGACGATCCAAAACTGCCTCAATGCCTGCGCGGCAGCCGGCATTCCGGTCATTATTCTCGATCGACCGAATCCCCTGGGCGGTCGAATCGCTGAAGGGCCGCTCCTCGAACCCGCCTTTGAAAGCTTTGTCGGTGGCGCCTCGATACCGCTACGGCACGGCCTTACTCTCGGCGAATTGGCTTTACTAGTGAACGCCGACCAACATATCGGCGTTTCACTCGAAGTCATCCCAATGACCGGCTGGCGTCGCGAGATGCTTTTCGACGACACCGGCCGCCCCTGGGTCGCGCCCTCTCCCAACATGCCCCGCACTACAACCGCCATGCTCTATCCCGGCCAAGTACTCCTCGAAGGCACGAATTTGTCCGAAGGCCGCGGCACAACAACGCCATTCGAACTTCTCGGCGCACCGTTCATCGACTCGCAAATACTCGCCGCGGAGCTCTCAGACGCCAAATTGCCCGGTCTGGCCATCCGGCCGATTCACGTTGTTCCCACGTTCGACAAATTCCACGCCGAGCGCTGCGGCGGCATTGCCCTCCACATCACCGAACCACGTGCCGTGCGCTCCGTGGCAGCAACCATCGAGATCTTGGCCGCCGTTCATCGCCTATATCCAGAGCATTTTGCTTGGCTTCCGCCCCCCTACGAATACGAACGCGAAAAAATGCCCATCGACATCCTTTTCGGTTCCTCGCGGCTGCGGGAGGCTTTCGAGTCGGAATCCGCGCCGTCAAACGCTACAATCGAAGAGCTAGTGCAACTGGACGAGGCCGCCTGGTGGCGGCGTGTTGGTCCTTATTTGCTGTATTCGTGAGAGCCTGAGCATGTTCCGCTTCGCCTGCCTATTGCTTGCTGTTCCATTAGCTGCATCCGCCCAATCGCCGCCAGCCACGCACACGATTTCGCTCGACGGCCACAATTTCACGCTCCCTGTGGGCTTCACGATTGAGCGGGCGGCCGGGGAATCGTTGGTCAGACTGCCGATCTCCGGCGATTTCGACGAACAAGGCCGCCTATACATCGCCGAAGCGGGCGGTGCGATCACCAAGCCGGAAGTTGCCGAGGAAAAGCCCGCTCATCGCATTGTCCGCCTCGTCGATACCGACAACGACGGCCGCTACGACAAGTCAACGCTGTTTGTCGATGCCATCGCGTTCCCGGAAGGAGCCCTCTGGCGTGAGGGCTCCTTATATGTGACCGCTCCGCCCAAAATCTGGAAATTCACCGACACCAACGACGATGGAATCGCCGATAAACGCGAAGTCTGGTTCGACGCCAAGACGCTTACCGGTTGTGCCAACGACTTGCACGGCCCGTTCGAAGGCCCCGACGGCTGGATTTACTGGAACAAAGGGGCGTTTGCCAAGCAGACTTACACGCTGCCCAGTGGACGCACGTTTGAGACCCGCGCGGCCCATATTTTCCGCGCCCGCCCGGATGGCAGCGGCATCGAACCGGTCATGACAGGCGGGATGGACAACCCGGTCGATACGGTCTTCACTCCCGGCGGTGAACGCATTTTCTCGACCACCTTTTTCCAACGTCCCGCCGCTGGGTTTCGCGACGGTCTAATCCACGCGATCTATGGCGGTATTTATGGCAAAGACCATGACCCGGTCTATGAACCGCAGCACAAGTGGACCTCGCCCGATTTTATGCCTGTCCTGGTCCATCAAGGCCCATCAGCACCGTGCGGCCTGTGGCGTTATCAATCCGACCAGTTTGGCCCCGACTATCGCGACAATGTTTTTTCTTGCCAGTTCAACATGCGGAAGATCAGCCGGCATGTTCTGAAACCCTCGGGCGCGACGTTTTCGACGGAGGACTACGACTTCGTCGTCTCGGACAACACCGACTTTCATCCGACAGATGTGTTTGAAGACGCCGATGGCAGCCTGCTCATCTTCAATACCGGCGGCTGGTACAAGCTGTGCTGCCCCAGCTCACAGCTTGCGAAAGACGACGTCCTCGGCGGCGTCTATCGCGTCCGAAAGACTGGATCGCACAAAGCCAGCGACCCTCGCGGCACAATGGTCGCCTGGAAAACATCCTCGCCAGCCAATTTGGCTCTGCTGCTGAGCGATTCACGCGCCAGCTGGCGCAATCGGGCGGTCAAAGAGCTGGGCCAGCGCGGCGGAGCAGCGTTATCGTCGCTTGCGCCGATTCTCGCCAATCCGAAATTGCCGCCAACAACCGCCATTGCTGCCATCTCCGCTGCTTCCCGCATTGACGGAGCAGAAGCACGCAAAGCAATCCGCTCCGCGCTCAACCACGACGACGAAACCGTCCGTCAGGCCGCCATTCACACGATCAGCGTCTGGCGCGATCAACAGGCGGTTCCCGGTCTCGTCAAACTTCTCGAATCGCCATCGCGCCACAATCGCCGCGCGGCCGCGGAGGCCCTCGGTCGCGTCGGTGATTCCTCCGTGACGCCGGCGCTTCTGGCCGCGCTCGCCGACGGCGCCAATGACCGCGCGCTGGACCATTCTCTCACCTATGCCCTGATCGACATCGGCGAGAACGACCCGCTCCGCAAAGCGGTCGGCTCAAGTGATGTAAAAATCCGCCGCGCGGCGCTGATTGCCCTCGATCAAACCGGCGCTCAGCTCGATTCCAAGCTCATCATCGACCGCCTCGACGACGGCGATGAAGCGACGCGCGACGCCGCCCGCTGGATCGCCGGCCGCCACTCCGAATGGGCCGCGGACCTGGCCGCCTATGCCGATTCCCGCCTTTCAGCCCCGCTGGCCGAGCAAGATGCCAAGCAACTCGTCGAGCTGCTCGGCAAACTTGCCAAAGGGCCAGCAATTCAGAAACTGCTCGCCGACAAAGCGAAGGCGGGCACGATGAATCCCGCGGCGGCCAATCTGGCGCTAGCCGCCATCGGCGCCTCAGGCCTGAAAGAACTTCCGGACACGTGGGCTGAAGCAATCCGCGGTCTCCTATCCAACGATTCAAAGCTGACGGGCGAAGCGCTCGCAGCAATCCGCGCGGTGCCGCCGACCAAATCACAGGCCGAGTCGGTCGCCGCCGTATTGCTCCATGTAGGCGATTCAGCCCCATCTCCTGAGACGCGATTGACTGCACTCTCGCTGGTGCCAGGAGGAGCCAAGAAAGTCAGCGGCAGCCAACTGGCCCTTCTTCTCAGCTTCATCGACCACGAGCAGCCCTCGAATCTCCGCGGCATGGCCGCCGATGTCTTTTCTAAAGCAAAACTTTCTTCCGCGCAGCTTGTCGAGCTGGCCGCGCAGTTGCCGCACGCCAACCCATTGGAGCTTGACCGCCTGCTTTCGGCTTTCGCCCAATCCACTGACGACGCAGTCGGCCTAAAGCTGCTCGACGTACTCGGAACGGCCGAGCTGCGAGGTACCGTCACAGTCGATGCCATCAAGCAGCGCCTAGCCAAATACAGTTCGGCGGTAAAAGCCGAGGCTCAAAAACTGTATGCGGTTATCAATGCCGACTACGAACAGCAATCGCAGCGATTGGAAGATGCTATTGCGGCGTTGCCGCCTGGCGACATTCGCCGCGGGCAGGCGATTTTTAATAGCGCGAAAGTGAGTTGCAAGAATTGCCATACGATTGGCTATCTTGGCGGCCGGATTGGCCCAGACCTGACGCGAATTGGCCAAATCCGTCAGCCGCGGGATCTTGTCGATTCCATTTTGTTTCCAAGCTCCGCATTTGTCCGCGGGTATGAGCCAGTCTTGGTCAAAACGGCTGAAGGCCAGATTCATAGTGGCAATATCAAAAAGGACGCGCCGGACGAGGTCATTCTGACGCTCGCGGCTGACAAGGAAATTCGCATTCCGCGGGGCGAGGTCGAGGAAATGCTGCCCGGCAAGGTTTCCGTCATGCCCGCTGGGCTTGATAAGCAGCTTTCGCTGCAGGAATTGGCGGATCTGGTTGAGTTTTTGAGGAACTGCAAATAGTCTGCGAGCGCCGTGGTGGGCACAGCCCACCCTACCCAGGCATTGGTGGGCACAGCCCACCCTACCAGGCCCGGGCTCGCTTCCAGGCGGTGTGAACGCGAAAGGCCTCAGCTGCTGGGACGCCGGCTTGTGCGCCGCGGGCGGAGTATTGCAGCCGCATGACTTCCTCCAGCGGGGAAAAATCGCGGTCTTCCCAGCGGGCGAGCTGGCTTTTGTGGCAGCGGAGCATTTGCTGTTTTAGATCGGCATATTCCGTCACGTTGACATAAAAGCTGGGTTCGAATCCGGACATGTTGATTGTGTCCATGAACCACAATTCGGGCTGTGATTCGACCTTGGGCAACTCCGGCATATAGCCGCCGGATGCACAAAACCAGCTCGCGGCCTCCGCCAAAGCGCCGGCAGCGCGATGGTCGGGATGATAATCCTCCAGAGCATGGGCGAGAATGAGCGTTGGACAATACTCGCGATAGATGGCGATTAGCTTTCGGCGCGATTCGGTTGTATCGGCCAATTCGCCGTCGGGAAAATCGCCAGTAAACAGCTCTGCGCCCAGCAGTTTTGCCGCCGCTGCCGCTTCACTGCGGCGAACGTCTGTCAGGTTTGGAATGGGCGTTGCGGGCTGCCCTTTGTCGCCTTGGCAGAGGACACAAACGGCAATCGTGGCGCCGTTTTTTCGCGCCCGAGCGAGTGTCCCGGCGCAGAGCAATTCGGCGTCGTCGGGATGAGCGACGACGGCTAATACTCGTTCGTCGGCGAAATTGAGTCGCATACAACCATCTTAGCCTGCCATGCGGCGCGATTCAGTACCGGCAATCGCAGCAGCCATGGAGGCACTGACTCGAAATTGCATCAAATAGGCGTCTTCCGGCGTGTCGTCATAAAACTGCCGCAGCACGGAGACGGCGCGGAAACCGACGGAGCGGAAGAAAAGTTGCGCCGGCAGGTTGGTCTCCCGAACTTCGAGCATGATCCGGCTGCGGCGATCGTACGACAATTTCGAAATCAGCTTTTTGGCCATTTGCGAGCCGATAGCGCGGCGGCGGAAGCGGTCGGCAACAGCAAAATTCAGTACGTGCAGCCGGTGCTTGTGCAGCTCATAGACCATGAAGCCGACGACGCGCTCGCTGGCCTCGGCGACCATGCCGATGCAGTTGCGCTGGCGGAGGCAGCGGATGAAATCGTCTTCCTGCCAGGGAAATTCAAAACATTCCTGCTCGATCGCCAGCACTTCCGGCATGTCGCGGCGAATCATCCAGCGAATATGCACCGGCAACTGCCGGCTGTCGGCAGACGTAGAAACTGCGCTGGGCGACCGTGCCATGACGCTCCTCCGTGAAGATTTCAATAACGGGGCCGAAAGATAACTCACCTGAGCCGCCGAGCCAAGACCAGCAAGCAGGCGTGCTAGCGATTTTGCGGCCATTGGAATTTAAGCCTAATTTATTATGAAACTGGCCGAGAATCAGTTACCTGTGCAATCGGTGTTCGACGGCTTTTGAAAGGGCAATCAGAGTTTCGACGGGCAATTGCTCCGCGCGGGCATCTGTGGGGAGTTCGAAGGGTCCCAAAAGTTCGTCAATTTCGGCCTTGCTAAGTTTGTCCGCAAAAGCGCTCGCCAGGACGCCGCGTAAGAATTTGCGGCGGTGGAAAAAAAGGGAGCGGACGAAGTCGTGAAAAAAGCTTGGGTCGTCGAGTTGGGCGCGTTTGGCAGGGTTCGGGAGGATATGAATGATGGCGGAATGCACTTTTGGCCGCGGCCAGAATACTTGGGGCGGCATCTCGCGGACGATTTCGATTGAGCAGAGCGACTGCATCCAAATGCTGAGAGCCGAATAGTCTTTGGTGCCCGGCGAGGCGACCATTCGATCGGCCAGCTCCTTCTGGATTGTCGCGGTCATCGAAATCGGCACCGGATTGACCACGAGAAGGTTGGAGAGAATCGGCGTCGCGATGTTGTAGGGCAGATTCGCGACGAGCTTAAGTTGGCGGCCCGGATGCGCGTCGAGCTTGTGATGCACGGCTTCCAGAACGGCCGGATGAATCGTGTTTTTGTTCTTCAGCGCGTCCTGGTGCAGCATCGTCACGTTGGCCAGGCCGTTCAGTTCTTCACTGGCGAGCGCAAACAGCCGGGGGTCGATCTCGACGGTCACAACTCCTGCCACCATCTGCGCCATGCGCCCCGTCAGCGAGCCCATGCCGGTGCCAACCTCCAGCACCACGTCTTTCGGTCCTAAGTCGGCCGTGCGGACGAGCAAATCGAGCAGGTTAAGGTCGATGAGGAAATTCTGGCCATGCTGAAGCTGCGGGCGGACCCCGGCTTCCGTCATTCGCTGAATCAAAAACGATTGCGTTTGCCGCTCGGACATTGGTGGGCGATTCGTGATGGCTGGGATTGTCAAACGTGTCATGGTAACCGTTCTCTGGCTGGGGCGTTGAGGAGGACGGCTGGGGCTTGCCAGGAGCGGCAATTGGCGCTCAACTTTTCTTTTTTTTCATTACGACGGAGGCCGACGGCGGCTGCAAGTTTTGGGGTGATAAGGAGTTGTGAAAATGGGGTTTGAGGTGGACCCCAAAAATTGGGCGCTAGCTTAAGGTGTAAAACCTTGGGCTGGAGGAACCATTTTAGGAGTTCAGGAGCATGAGCAAGAAGCGGATGCGGAAGCGGTATGAAGCATCGTTCAAGGCTCGGGTGGCG
>DASXLL010000383.1:0-6789 GCA_036496265.1 Pirellulaceae bacterium
ATGCCCATTTTCACGAGGTCGGGGTGCTCGTCGTAGCCGTATTTGAAAACTTTTTGGTGGAGCATTTCGGTGTCAAACGGGCTGTGGCCTAGGAGCGCCATCTTGGCGATTGCTTCGGCTAACTGCACGCCGGTGCCGGGAATTGGCAGGCCAAAACATTCGCCCCAGCCGACGAGGCCATCGTCCGTCGTGACGCGCACGAACAGCCACTGCCGGCCGCCGCGGTCTTCCTGCGGAGGTTTGACGGCGAAGGCTTTTACTTCGACGACCTTACCGGCGGTGCGGACTGCGGTTTTCGTGGCACCGGCAAGTGGCTCAGCTCCGCGGCTGCAATTTGAATGGCCGGAAATGGCGATGCCGACCGCGGCGGAAGCTCCGGTCAGGAAACGCCGCCGGTCGCAGGTTGAGGGCGCGATGTTGTGGTTCATGACGGCGACTTGCTTTGCTGAAATGGGCTGATGAAACGCAAAGAGGCATGAATCTATAGCTTTTGAAGCCTGGGGTTGAAAGTCAACCATTGGTCGCCGCACGGTAGGCTCATTGTTGGTGAATCGGGGCGCGTTAGAATCACGCGGGCTGGTTCATTCACCTTTCAAGCTGCCGTGAAAATGGGTCTTTTCGGCCATCGACGATATGCGATAGCTGGGCGGCTGTTCGTTATTGCTGCGCTGGCTGGATTTCTGGCGGGCACGATTGGTGTGCCGGTTGTCTTGACCGAAAGCAATAAAAAGGATCGGTCGCAGCCGTATCCGTGTATGGATCATGCGTGCGGCTGCCGGAGCGCGGAGGCTTGCTGGCGGAGTTGCTGCTGTTTTACGAATGTGCAGAAGCTGGCGTGGGCAGCCGAGCATGACGTGAAGCCGCCGGAATATGTGTATGTGGCGGCGGCAAAGGAGCAGCCGGCTGTGGCAGCAGCCGGTTGTTGTGAGAGCCACGGCAAATCTTGCTGTGCGTCGAAGAAGTCGTGCTGCGAGCGGGACGCCGAGCATTCGCATGGTGATGCAGACGACGCAGACGAAGAAGTCGAGTCGTCGAAGGGTTGGTCGATCGAGTTTGTGTCGGCGATTGAGGCCCGAAAATGTCAAGGGCAGGCGGAATTGTGGCTGGCGCTTGGCGCGGTCGCGCCGCCGCCAGCGAAGGTTGAACTGAATTTGGAGCAGATGGCTGTGGGCAACGTCGAAAACGTGTCGCCTTCTCTAGTCAGCGTCGTACTTTCTCCGGCCGCGCCGCCACCGCGGAGCTAATCTCCACCCGCGTCGTTTTTTTGCCGCGCAATTGTGTGGGCGTGAGCTTGCGCGCATGCGCTTCTCGCGGCAGCTTCTTAAGACTTTAAGGTACTGGAGATTTTGCATGTTACGTACTGCAACCGCGCGCGCGCCGTGCGCACGCCAGGGATTTACTTTGGTAGAGCTTCTGGTGGTGATCGCAATTATCGGGGTGCTGGTGGCGCTGCTGTTGCCGGCGGTGCAGGCGGCGCGGGAAGCGGCGCGGCGGATGTCGTGCGGCAATAACCTGCGGCAGCTTGGCCTAGCGCTCCACAGTTACCACGATGTTTTCAATAAGTTCCCCGGCGCTCGCGACCCATTCAGTCCGGGACCATTTTCAACACAGGCTCACCTGCTCGACTACTTAGAGCAGGGCAATCTCAGCAAGTTGATTGACTTCACGCAGCCGACATCGACGGGCGTGAATCTCAATGTGGCCAACCTGGTCGTCAAGTCGTTTCTGTGTCCTAGCGATCCGGCCAATGGACGCGTGCCGGGCCTGACGTTCGGCGGCTGCAACCTGGTGGCGAATGTCGGCACGGGGGTGAACAACGGCGACTATGTGACGGGGGACGGCGTTTTCTTGCTGAACAATCCGGTCAGCTTCCGCAATCTCACGGACGGCAGCTCCAACACGGTGGCCTTTAGCGAGTCGATCATTGGCGACGGCCAAAACGTGGCGAATACGCCGCAGCGGCAAGCGGTTCAGTTAGGGGGCAGCACGCCGCCTGCGTCTAACGTGTGCGGTTCAGGTCCGTGGATCGGCAAACGAGGGGACCGCTGGATCAACGGCGGCTATCTTTCGACCGCCTACAACCACTTTGCTGCTCCCAATAGCTCGACGTGGGACTGCCTGAACGCGTCGAATAATTTCGGGCTGAAAACCGCTAGAAGCCTGCATCCGGGCGGCGTCAACGTGCTCTTGTGCGATGGCAGTGGCCATTTTGTCGCAAGCGGCGTCGAGATGGCAGTTTGGAAGGCCATCGCCACACGCGATGGTGGCGAGGCTGTCACCAATTACTAATTTTATTCATGCTTACGATCTGGAGATTTTCAATGTTGCGAACTCACCTGCTTTCACTCGTCATCCTGGTTCCTGGCCTCGCGGCTGCTCACGATACTTGGGTGCAGACCAACACTCAGTTGGTCCGCGTGGGCGATGCCGTTCACGTTGATCTTGTGCTGGGCAACCACGGCAATGATCACCGCGACTTCAAGCTGGCGAGCAAGGTTGATCCTGCCGGCGGCGCGTCGGTGCTGATTGCACCCAGCGGCAAGCGATATGACCTCGCCGATCGCTTTGTCGATCTAGGCTATGCGCCGAAAGAGGGCTTTCATTCGGCGAAGCTTGCCGTTGCCGAGCCGGGGCTCTACACGGTGGTCCATGTCAGCGACCGCATTGTGAATCATGGGGAGCCGGCTCGCTCGCTCAAGAGTGCCAAGGCTTATTTTATTGCCAGCGCGAGCCTCGATAAGCCAAATCCTCATAATCCGGGCTTTGACAAGCCGCTCGGCCATCCGCTCGAAATTGTCCCGCAGGCGAATCCCGTGCTGCCGATGGGACCCGGGCAGGCCATCCGCGTGCGAGTGCTCTTGAAAGGACAGCCGCTCGCCGAGGCCCGCGTGAGCTTCATTCCCCGAGGCGAAACTCTCGCGGAGGGATTTGACGAGCGCTATGAGCGAAAGACGGACGCAAAAGGCGACGCCAGCTTTACTCCGACTACGGGCAACTACTACTTGGTGGTCGTTCACCATGTGTCGCCCGACGAAAAAGGCGCTGAGTATGTGCAAACGAACTATTCGGCGACGCTTGCGCTGCTCGTGCCCGAAGTCTGCCCGTGTTGTGACGAGTGACGACGCTGAAACCGATATGCGAGGTCCTCAGCGGAAAGGAGTGGTCCGATACGATCGGTGGTGGTCGCGGGGTAAGCTGGATTGCGCGTCGCAGATTCCAGGCACCCTGGCTACAAGCACGACAAGTTCATGGACGACATCGAGGCTGTCTATCAAACGGCGATGCTGGAACATCAGGCGGGGCGTCTGGATGTGGCGGAGCCGATATATGGAGAGATTTTGGCGCTGCAGCCGGGGTTTGCGCGGGCTTGGCACTTGCTGGGCGTGCTGCGGCACCAGCGGGGGGATTCGCTGACGGCGATTGAGTACATCGAGCGAGCGATTGGGCTGGAGCCGCAGTGGGCTGTGTTCCACTCGAATTTGGCGGTGGTGGCGGCGGCGGTGGGGCAGCGGGGGAAGTCAGTGGCGGCGCTGAAGCGGATGATGGAGATCGAGCCGCCGAAGGCGAAGGATTGGCTGAAGCTGGCATACGCGCTGTGCGACGCCGATCAATGCGATGAGGCGATTGATGTTTTTCGGCGGGTCTTGGCTCTCGATGCCAAAAATATTGAGGCACTGAATGGGCTGGCGCTGACTTGCGGCGAGCTCGGCCTGGTTAACGAGGCGATCGAGGTCTATCACCGCGCGAGCCAGGTTTCGTCTGATCCGGGCTATCGGATTCTGGCAGCGACGCAGTTGCCGTTGGTTTATGAATCGGAAGCGGATGTGCTGCGTTGGCGGCAGCGACTGGTGGCGGAGGTCGATGGACTGTTGGCCGCGGGCGTCGTGCAGGACTTAGACAAGCGGGCGGCGAGGCCGGTGTTCGATTTGGCCCATCAGGGGATGAATGATCTTGAGATTCAGCGGAAGCTGATGAGGCTTTATCGGGCGGCTGATTCACCAGAACTGCCGGCGATTTCGCAAGCTGCTGACGACAAAATCCGCGTTGGATTCGTTTCGAAGTTTTTTGATTCGCACACGATCGGGAAGTTGACGCGCGGATTGATCCGGCGGCTGTCGCGGGAATGGTTTCATGTGACGGTGTTTTCGATCGGGCAATATGGCGACGCTGTCGCGCGTGACATTGCAACGGCGGCGGATCGCTACGTGGTCTTGCCGCGGGAATTAGTAGCTGCACGGCAGTCCATTCTCAGCAATGCCGTCGATGTTCTGGTCTATACCGACATCGGCATGGACACGACGACGTATTCGCTGGCATTTTCGCGACTGGCGCCGGTGCAGTGCGTGACCTGGGGGCATCCGGAGACGACGGGGCTGGAAACGATCGACTATTTTGTGTCGAGCGCGGAGATGGAGACGGCGGAGGCCGACAGTCATTACTCCGAGCGGCTCGTGCGGCTGCCGTCGCTGACGTTTTATTACCATCGTTCCGAGCTGCCGCAGCAGATGTTGCCGCGCGAAGCGTTTGGGTTCGATCCAAATTCGCGGCTTTATTCGTGCCCGCAGTCGATTTACAAATTTCATCCGGCTTTCGATGCAGCACTGGCCGGGATCTTGCGGCGCGATTTGCAAGGACAGGTGGTGCTGATCGATTGGGCGTATCGGCAGGCCGACGAGCTGCTCAAACAGCGGTTTGCCCGCGTGATGCCCGATGTGGCCGATCGCATTGTGTTTGTGCGGCGGATGAAGCAGCCGGAGTTCATGAATTTTCTCACGCTGGCCGATGTGCTGCTCGATCCGTTTCCGTATGGGGGCGGGAACAGCAGTTTGGAGGCGTTTTCGTTCGGTGTTCCCGTTGTCACGCTGCCGACCGAATTTCTCCGCGGGCGGATTACGCAGGCGTTCTGCCGGCGGCTGGGAGTTGACGCTTGTATTGCGCGGGACGTGGAGGATTACGTTGAGATTGCCGTCCGGCTGGGCACCGATCGGATGGCTCGCGATCAGGTTCACCGGCAGATTCTGGCGAATCAGTCGGGGCTGTTCGAGGAAAAGACGGCTGTTCATTCCTGGGAAGATTTTTTGCAGAGCGTCGTCCAACGGTAGCGAAATTCGCCGCATCGGAGCGAAAAAGTTAGGACGTTGCCGCGTCAATCGGCTAAACTTTCATATCTCTTCTCTCTTCTTTCACAGAACCGTCTCCAGCGGGGGCTTTCGCGATGTCCAACGATCCCACACTCAATGCGCCTGAATTTTTTGCGATCGACACGAACCAAATGCAGTGGGAGGAGCGGCCGAACGAGCGGCTGGCGCGGCCGGTGCTCCGAAAAATGCTGTACACCGATCCGGAGACGGGCGGTGAGATTCGGCTGGTGCGTTATCCGGCGGGAGTGGTCAATCCGCTGCACACACATCCGTGCGGCCATGGCATGTATGTGCTGTCGGGACAACTCGTCACGAATCACGGCACGTATGGCCCGGGCAACTTCGTGTGGTTTCCCGAAGGGGAGCAAATGGAGCACGGGGCCAGCGCGAATGGCGACACAACGGTGCTGTTCGTCAGCAATAAGGCGTTTCGGATCGATTATTTGATGTAGGTCGCGACAAGTTGATGTAGGTCGCGAAAGGGCTCGTTACTCACGGCTTCGTCACGGTGCCGTCGCGGTTGCGGAGGTTGCCCCAGGAGTAGTCGAAGGGCGGGTTGTCTTTAATGGGGAATTGGGCGGCGAGTTTTTCGTCGAGGTCGATGCCGAGGCCGGGCTTGTCGCTAGCCCAGTAGTAGCCGTCTTTGAGGGTGGGGCAGCCGGGGAAGACGTCTTGCTCGGATTGGGTGAACTCGCGGGCTTCCTGGATGCCGAAATTGGGGATGGCAAGGTCGAGGTGGACGTTGGCGGCATGGCCGACGGGGGAGACGTCGCCGGGGCCGTGCCAGGCGGTGCGGACGGCGAAGAGTTCGCACATGGCGGCCATTTTGCGGGCCGGCGTGAGGCCGCCGATTTGGGAGATGTGGACGCGGATGAAGTCGATGAGGCGCTGGGAAACGAGGCTCATCCATTCATGGCGGCTATTGAATAGCTCGCCCATCGCGATCGGCGTCGCAGTCAGCTTTCGCAGGTGTTCGAAGTAGCCGATGTCTTCGGGGCTGAAGGGGTCTTCGATGAAGAAGGGGCGGTAGGTTTCCAAGTCTTTGACGAGTTGCATGGCCAGGATCGGCGGGACGCGCTCGTGCATGTCGTGGAGCAGTTCGACTTCGTCGCCGAGCTTTTTGCGGAGGTGGTCGAAGAGTTTGGGGACGATTCGGCAATAGGGTTTGGGATCCCAGGTTTCGATGCGGTTGTTGTTTCGCTCGGCGGGGTCGTCGGTTCCCGTCCGTGATTTGCTGCCGTAGGTCGATTGACCCGGGACGCCGACTTGGACGCGAATGTGGCGATAGCCTTCGGATTGATAACGCCTGACACTTTCTTCGACCGCTTCGAGCGATGAGCCGCTGGCATGGCGATAGGTATCGACGGCTTTCCGGCATTTGCCGCCGAACAGTTGATAGACGGGGAGGCCGGCTCGCTTGCCCAAAATGTCCCAGAGGGCCATATCGACGCCGCTGAGAGCGTTGTTGAGCACGGGGCCGTTACGCCAATAGCTGCTGAGCCAGGCGGATTGGGAAATGTCCTCGATTTGCATCGGGTCTTTGCCGATTAGGAAGGGCCGCAGATATTCGTTCACGGCTGTTTCGACGACGCGGGCCCTCTGAGTGAAGGTGGCGCAGCCGAGGCCGTAGAGGCCGGGTTCGCTGGTT
>DASXLL010000384.1:0-17443 GCA_036496265.1 Pirellulaceae bacterium
AGTCGTTGTCAAGCAGCTCGCTCGCCAGCCAATCGAGCAACTCCGGATGGCTCGGCGGCTGTCCCAAGCGGCCAAAGTCGCTCGGCGATTCGGCAAGCCCATGACCAAAATGCTGCTGCCAAATTCGATTTGCCAGCACCCGCGACGGCAGCGGGTTATCGCGCGAGGCGATCCACTGTGCTAATTCGGTGCGGCGGCCTGTCGTATGTGGCGAGCGGGAGGCGTCAGCCTCCCGGTAAACTCTCGTGGCCAGCGACGCGACATTACCGGGGGCCCCACGGCCCCCGCTCGCCTGGACCAGCACGCTCAACGGCCCTGGCTCAACATCCTCAGCATCCCGCCGGCCAGGAATTGTCACTTTCGGTGCAATCGGCCCGACATCCGTCACCGACGGTATGAACGGAATCGGCCGCGGTCGCAGATGATCGAATTTGGCCAACTCCTGCGTCAGTTGTTGCCACTGCTCTTTCTTCTCGCCTTTCAGCTTCGCCCCAATGTCCGCCTTGCCCTCGCCATCACTCACTTGATACTCAATGAGATATGCCAGTTGAGCCTCGTCGGGAGTTCGATCGGCGGGCGACTTGTTGACCATGGTCAACAGGTCGTCCGTAAACTTGACCATCGTCGTCCGCATCGCACTTTGGCGAATTGGATCTTCAATCTCGGCCAGTTGCCGCCGCACATCCGCCGTCGCTTCCTCCCACACCCCAAGCTGCCGGTGATATTCGGCAGTTTTGCTCGCCGTCGCCGCGGGCACATTTTCCCGCCACAAAATCGGCGCAAAAAACGCCTGTAGCCGATAGTAGTCCTTCTGCAGAATGGGATCGAACTTATGGTCGTGGCAGCGGGCACAACTCATGCCCATGCCGAGCATCACATCGGCCGTCACATCCGTCAGGTCGTTCAAAATAATCGACCACTGATTCCGCACGTCACGTTGGTTGTATTCATAGATGCCCAGCCGCAGATACATCGTGGCAATTAACGCGTCCGGGTCGCCGCCGCACGCTTCATCGCCCGCCAATTGCTCCAAAACGAACTGAGAATAGGGCTTGTCGCGATTGAATGAGCGAATGACATAATCGCGATAGTGATAGGTGGCTTCGCGATAAGCATCCTGCTTATAGCCGTCCGATTCGGCATAGCGCACAAGATCGAGCCAATGCCGCGCCCAGTGCTCGCCATGCTGCGGGCTAGCGAGCAGGCGATCAACCAAACCCTCATAAGCATCTGGCCGCTCGTCTTCGAGAAAGTCATCGATTTCATCTGGCGTCGGCGGCAGGCCGACTAAATCAAAAGCGAGACGTCGAATCAGGGTCCGGCGGTCGGCTTCGGGCGCCGGAGTCAGACCATTGTCTGCCAGCTTTGGTTGAATGAATGCGTCGATTGAATTCTGAATTCTAAATTCTGAATTCTGGGTTTTCGGAAGCGCAGGCCGTCGTACTGGCTGAAACGCCCACCACTGGCGATCCTCGTCGCTGATAACACCGCGCGTCTTTCGAACATTCAAGCCACTTCCACCGCCATGATCTTTTGGCATTGGCGCGCCGCCGCGCACCCACTCGGTCAGTGTCGCGATTTGTTCGTCACTGAGCTTGCCAGTCGGCGGCATCTCGAACGATTGCCACTTCACTGCCTCAACGAGCGTACTCTCGTCCGGCTTTCCTGGTACGATCACTGGCCCGTTTTCTCCGCCGACAAGCACCATCTCGCGCAAATCCAGCCGCAGCGAACCTTTCTGCTTCTCCTCGCCGTGGCACTTGTAGCAGTTCTCGGCCAAGATTGGCCGCACTTTCTCCTCAAAAAACTTGACCTGCTCCGCCGTCGGCTCAGGTGTCGCCGCGAAGGAGATCAACGGCAGCGCTAGAGCGGCGCAACAGTTCCAACAAACGACAGTCAGGTGGGAGGACGTCGTCATAATCGGCAGGGAAAATCAGGTGGGAGCCGCATCCGTGGCCAATCGAAAATGCTAGCCGCTGCAAGAGTTTGCGTCAACGATTAACGCCAGTTTCAAACGTTGTTTTGTACGACTTGCCGCCGATTTATCGAAAGCGCGTTTGTTGACACGCGACGGCCCAGTACGACAATAGAACATACGGGGCAGAAACCGGTTCTCGACCGGCGACGGTTCAAAACGGGCGACAAAGCGAAGGAGCCATTCATGGCGCAAAGCTTGCGCGCGCGGCGGATCTTGGCATGGATTGCGGCGATTGGTGCGATGTGCCTGCCGGTGATTCAAGCGAGAGCCGACACGATCACGCTGAAAAACGGCATGATCCTGGAAGGGAATCCCGCGCCCATCGGCTCGATATCAGCCGATCCGCTCAAAGGTGTCGGTGCGACCGGCCTCCAGCAAATTCTCCTCGTCGATAACCAGCTTACCCGCACATTCGTGCCGACCAAACAACTTGCCAAAGAGTTCGGCAAGCCGCCGGCGGTGGGTCTGGAAAAAATTCCGCTCTTCCAGCGAATTCCGGCTGCTGGTCAGCCGATCAGCGTTGTTGGAATGCCGCTGAGGATTGATTCGTTTGATGAACATGGACGCCGCATCTTTGAGATGGTCGGACCGCGCAACCGGACGATCGAGCTCGTCCAGGGCATTACCGAAATCACGCCGAAGTGGACGAAGGTGGAGGCGATCGAGGGGATCAATCACTATATATGGACGATGAAGATCGCCACCAGCTCGATTCCTCGCGAGCAGCTCACGCGAATGTTGAAGCGGGAACTCGGCGCCAATAATCCCGATCAGCGCATCCGCATCGTGCGGTTGTATTTGCAGATGGAGCGATTTCAGGACGCCCGTGCGGAGCTTGAACAGCTCATCAAGGAATTTCCGGGCCTGGAGCACCTCAATGGCATGGTGAAAGAGTTGCGGCAGCTTAGTGCCCAGCGGTTGCTAAAAGAGATCGAGCTGCGACGCGAGGCCGGGCAATATCGCCTTGCCTCGCTGATGCTGGAGCAATTTCCGTCGGAAGGCGTCGCCGGTGAAACGCTGCTTAAAGTACGTGAAATGCTGGACGAGCTGCAGACGCAACAGCAGCAAGGGACCAAAGTGCTGCGGCTGATCGACTTGAATTTGGCCGCGGTGACCAATATTGCGGCCAAGAAGCAGTCGGAGCGAATTGTCAGCGAGATCAAAAAAGAGTTGAACATCAACAACCTGGACCGTTTTGCCGATTTCCTGCGCCTAGCCGACGACGTCAAGATGAGCGGCGAGCAAAAGCTGGCGCTGGCGGTGAGTGGCTGGCTGATGGGCAGCGGCGAAGGGATCGACGGCTTGGACGTTAGTCTTTCGCTCGTCACCGCCCGCGACATCGCGCAAAAATACATGGCGGCGACGCGAAAGCCTGATCGCGACAATCTCGCCGCGGAGTTTCCGTCTGAGGTGAATATTGGCCACATCGCCAAAATCATTGCTCACATGAAGCCGCCGATTGAAACGGCAGTGCTGCCGCCGGCCGGTGCGGATGTTGGCAATCCGGCGGCGGTGCTTGGGCTGCCGGCCCAGGAGAAAAAACCGGTCAGCGAAAAGGCGGCAGAGCCGAAAGCTGTGGATAAGAACAAGGACGATGACAGCGGTTCGTGCGCCCCCAAGGATAAAGAAGATGATTCCGCGTTGCTGAAAACTGCGCCAAAGCCTGTTGTCGTTGAGACAAAGGAAGAGCCGCCGGTTACGAAAAGCAAGCCGGTGGAAGCAGTCGGGGGCACCGCACAGGCGACGGAAATTCCGGGGCTGTACAAACTAAGCGTCACGACGACTTTGACGGAAGACCCGATCATCAATTACTGGGTGCAAACGCCGCCGGAATACGATCCGTATCGGCGGTATCCGTGCATCGTCACTCTCAATGGCGCGGCGACGACGCCGCTACAGCAGGTCGATTGGTGGGCCGGTGGGTATAGCAAGGACGCGCAAACCAGGCTGGGGCAGGCGACGCGGCATGGCTATATCGTGATCGCTCCGGAATGGTCGCGCGAACATCAGCAGCAGTATGAATGGTCGGCCCGGGAGCATGCGGCCGTGTTGCTGCCGCTGAAGGATGCCTGCAAGCGTTTCGCAATCGACGTTGATCGCGTTTTTCTGACCGGGCATTCGATGGGCGGCACCGCCGCGTGGGATGTCGGATTGTCGCATCCGGATTTGTGGGCCGGTCTGATGCCCATCGTTGCGACGCCGGGCCGCTATATCTCGCAATACTGGGAAAATGGCAAATACGTGCCGATGTATTTTGTATGTGGTGAGAAGGACACGGCGACTTACGCTTGCGGTGGGGACTGGGACAAGTATTTGACTAAGAGCGAGCGAGGGCTTGGCTACGACGTGATGGTTGTGCAGTATCTGGGCCGTGGTCATGAATGGTTTTTCGATGAGATTCAAAACCTGTTTACATGGATGAATTTGCACAAGCGAGAGTTCTTTCAGCCGTCGCGGGGCGCACCAGTCGGAGATGCCAGGGAGTTTCGCGTGCAGTCGCTCCGGCCGTGGGATAACTTTTTTTGGTGGGTTGAGACGGACGATCCGAAGGAAGTGAGCACGATCCTGCCGGCTGAGTGGGGCGAAAATCCCATTCCGGCGAAGACTCCGCGGGCGGCGGATACGAAAGCTTCCATGCTGGCGCCGAACGGCATTCGCGTGGCGTCGGGAAGTTGCGGCAAGCTCCGAGTGTGGTTATCGCCGGAACTCGTGTCGTTCGACGCTAATTTAAAGGTTGAGCTGAACGGCAAGGTCCAGCGGAAGGTTCAGCCGAAGGTCGAAACGCTCTTGGAAGACGTTCGCATTCGCGGCGATCGGCAGCATCCATTTTGGGCGAAGGTGGAGTTGAAGGATAATTCGATTTCGGCGGAGTGAGCGGGGATTCAATTACGGCAAGCACGGCCCACGTTAATGAGCGAGTTCGACGAAGCGGACGCCGATACGGCGGTTATCGCCGTCGATCCAAGCTTCGAGCTTTTGATCGCCGATGGGAAGTTGCTGCTTCTTGAAAATGTGTTCCGTCGCTTTGGCGAATAGCGTAGCGGATGTGTCGAGCGAGCCGCAGCGGAAGTGGATGGTGCGATCAGTGTCGGCGGGAAACACGATCAATTTGACGTCGTAGGGGCCGTTGGAAGCCACGTTAATTTCCCAGTGGCCTTCGTCGGTGGGTCCCCAGGCGGCGCCGCGCCAATCTTGGCGGGTGAGCACGGTCGTCTTTTCGTGTGGCGAGCCGACGATGATTCGCGGCGGGGCGTAATTGTCGGGCCGGGTGCTGCCGACGTCCTTGAACCAGGCTTCGTATTCGCTCTTGAGCTTGGCGACGATGTCGGGATGCTCGGAAGCTACGTCGTGCAGCTCATAGGGGTCGCTCTGCATATCGAAGAGCTCGAATTTGGGTCCGCTGACGGGCAATTTTTCAAGGCCGAAGCCGGTCGCGCTGACGAGCTTCCAGTTTTGATTTCGAGCGGCGAAGTTGTGATACAGGACGGGTTCGTCGCCGCGGTGGCTTTGGGAAAAAAGCGTCCGGTCGGGCCAGTTCGTTGGTTGGCTGGCAGGTCCCTCGCTTACGCTTCGGGTTTGTGTGAGGAGCGGCCAAATGCTGCGGCCGTCTTGCTTCAAGTCGGCGGGCTTCGTAACGCCGCAGATTTCGAGAATTGTTGGGGCGAGGTCGATGTGCATCGCGATTCGCTCGGAAGCGACGCCGGGCTGCAGCTTGCCGGGCCAGTAGGCGAAGAACGGCGACTTGATGCCACCTTCGAAGACGGTGGTCTTGTTGCCGCGCAGCCCGGCGTTGTATCCCGGAGTGGCGCGGCCGTTGTCGGTCAAGAAGATGACGAGCGTGTTGTCGGCAAGATTTTTCTCGTCGAGCCATTTGAGCAAGCGTCCGACGTTTTGATCGATGTTGTCGATCATCGCGTTGACCCGAGCTTGTGTATCGGTGTCATAATTTCGCGGAATCGGATTGCCAGCGGTTTTCGGATATTGATCGGCAGAGAGCTTTTGCGACTTGTAGTAGTCGTACTCGGTGGGCGGAACATCGCCGAAGGGGCCATGCGGGCAGTTGGTCGGCAGATAGAGGAAGAACGGCTTGTTAGTCGCGGCGTTTTTCTCGGCCCAAGCGAGGCCTTCGCGGAAATAAACGTCGGTGCAGTAGCCTTTGGTTTGCTCGGCCTGGCCGTTACGGAACAAAATGGGGTCGGTGTACTTGTTTTCCGCGCCAGGCGGGTCGCTGGGCTGGCCGATGCCGCCGCCGCGATGGACGAGCGACATTTCAAAGCCTTGATCCATCGGCCGCATGGGATAGCAATCGCCGAGATGCCACTTGCCAAAAATGCCGGTGGCATAGCCGGAGGATTTGAGCAGTTCGGCGACGGTGACTTCGCTGGTGTCCATCATCGCGCGGCCGCGGAAGGTGTCGATGGCGCGGGTGCGGTAGTTGTAGCGGCCGGTCATGAGGCTGGCCCGCGTGGGCGTGCAAACGGGGCTGACGTAGAAGTTCGGCAGCACCGCGCTCTTTTTCGACAGGGCGTCGATATTCGGCGTGCGAATGATTGGATTGCCGTTTACGCCGAGATCGCCGTAGCCCTGGTCGTCGGTCATGATCAGGATGACGTTGGGCCGGGCGAGGGCGCGCTCGGCGGGGATTAAGACCGCTGCGGCGATTGCGGCTAAAAGGGCGAATTGGTGAAGCAAAGGATGAAAAAGGGCTTCCATATCAACACGAGTTGAGTGTTAGGACGCGGAAAGGAATAAGGGCCACGGAACAGCGGCGCTAACATTTGGGGACAGTTTTTTTGTTTGGGAGATGTAAGCGTTGCTGGAAAATGTTGGCAGCCAGGGGTTTAGGGAAACTAACATTTTTATGGATCGCTAATATGGAAATTAATGTTAGCAGCTGGGGTATTTGTGAACGGTAGTGATTCGGGCTCGGGCGCTCCTCCCATAGATATATTGCAAAACGGACGAAAAACCGGACCGAAAAATGGCTGGATCGGGCGGAATTTTGGAAGATTTTTTGGGGGGGGAGAACGACGCAGAGCGTCGAGGAAGGGCGTTCCCACGCAGAGCGTGGGAACGAGGATGCCATTACGGTTGGCAATAACAGGAGGAGGTGATTTTGATGTCGGCGTCTTTCCAGACTGTGGCGAATTGGGCGTCGATGGAGGCGGCTGCGGCGTGTTTGTTTTGCTGGTGGAGTGATTGGGCGAGGCCATAGAGGGACCAGCCGTTGTTGGGTTGGCGGGCGAGGTCGTCGCGATAGACTTTTTCGGCTTCGGCGGGGCGATGTTCTTTTAATAATGTGGCACCGAGGGCGTGGCGGACGGGGTGAATCCAGTCGGGGGGCTCGGAGTAGCGGAGGGTGTCTTCGATTTTGGCGGCGGCGCGGAGCTCGGTTAGCGCGAGTTCCACGCGACCCTCGCGATAGAGGATTTCGCCGGCTAAGAGGTGAGTGGCGATGGCGAGGAGATTCTCGGCCGAGTTATTGCCGACGCGGGCGTCTTCGGGAACCTTTTTGGCTGCGGCGAGGAAGCTTATCTGCTCGCGTTTGGCGTCGGGAAGCTGATCTTTGGCAGCGTGAGCGATGCCGCGGGCGGCGTGGCGATAGGCGCGGGCGATGGGTAAATACTCGGGCGGCTCGGGGGCGGCGAGGACATCGTCCCAGCGGCCGAAGCGAATGAGAACTTCGAGCGGCATGGCAGTGAAGCCGTCGGCGACAGCGGCATTTTCTTTCAGCCAGTTTTCGGGGATTCCAGAGGCCATTTCGTTGATGGCGGAAATGGAGAGCTTGCTTTGGCCGCACATCATGGCTGAGTAGGCCAGCATGTGATGGTTGTGAGCCATATAGACGTTGTAAAAGCCTTGCTCGGGCGATTGCCGGCGATAGCAGCGGTCGGCTTCGATGGCTTTTTGGTTCGCGGCGATCGATTCGCGCCAGCGGCCTTGGCGAACGTCGATGTGCGAAGGCATGTGGACGAGGTGGCCGAGACCGGGCTGGAGATTTCGCAAACGGTCGGCGGGACTGTTGGCTTTTTCGGGATGCGGCGAGGCCTCGACGGCGTGAATGTAGAGGTGCAGGGCGAGCGGATGATTGGGTGACTTGGCAAGAACGGATTCGAGCGTGTTAACGACTTCGTCCGTGCCTGGCTGCGGCTTGCCATCGTCGGTCCACAGGTCCCAGGGGCGGAGGTCCATGAGGGCTTCGGCGAAGAGAGCGCCGATGTCGGCGTCGGCGGGATATTTTCGAAAGACGTCGCGCATGGCGGCGGCGTAGGCCTCGTCGAGCGGGGCGCGGTCTTCGGGCTGCGGGTCGGCGTAGCGCTTGGTGAGTGCGGCGATCAATGCTTTTTCAGCGGCGGTGGCCGACATGTGGCTCGGCGGGAGCCTCGCCCTCCCATTATCACTCGCCCTCCCATTATCAAACGCCTTGTCGCGGGCTTTGCTCAAAGCACTCCAGGCGGCGGCGGCTCGCTCGGGTGTGACGGCTGGGTTATTGATGTGCGGGCCATTAGCGATCGAAATGCCCCACCAAGCCATCGCGCAAGATTGATCAAGTTTTGCGGCTTGCTCAAACGAGCGAATGGCTTCGTCGTGGTTGAAGGCGTAGAGGAAGCAGAGACCTTGGTTGAAATAGGTTTGCGCTTCGGGCGATTGCGTGGTGATTTGGCGGGTGAGGCTGCCGAGGCCGGAGTAGAGGGGGACGACTGGAGATTGTGCGTCTACTGAGTGGCAGAGCGAGCAAAGAGCCGCGACAAGAATAGCGTGTACTATTTTAAGAGCTGGATTTTGCATGATCGGCGCGAAGTAAGAGAGACGCTGCGTCTTGGTCAGAGAAAAGACCCTCACCCTAACCCTCTCCCAAAGGGAGAGGGGACTGCGTGGCGGCATGTCTGCCTGCCAAAGTGCCTCGTCAAGGCGTTATACCACGCGCGGCGGGGAGCGAGTATTGTGTCGGGATGAATGTACTTGCTGAATTGAAAGAGCGATTTCGGGGGGCGCTGGAGTCTTTAATTGGCTCTCGGAACGCCACGGAGGGCGTCGCCGACAGAGGGAGGAACGCCACGGAGGGCGTTCCCTACAGCGCGGAGCAACTTGGCGAATTGCTGGAGATGATCCGGCCGGCGCAGGATGCGAAATTTGGCGATTATCAGGCGAATTTCGCGATGCCGCTGGGAAAGCGGCTGGGGAAGCCACCGCGGGATGTGGCGACGGAGTTGCTGAAGCAGGCGAAGCTCGACGACTTGTGCCAGCAGCCGGAGATTGCGGGGCCGGGGTTTATCAACTTAAGGCTGCGCGATGAGTGGCTAACGGCTCAGCTCAATGCGGCAGTACACGACGAGCGGTTGGGGATTGCGGCGGCGAAAGAGCCGAAGACGATCGTCGTTGATTATTCGTCGCCGAATGTCGCCAAGCCGATGCACGTAGGACACATTCGTTCAACGGTGATCGGCGACGCGCTGACGCGGACGCTGCGGTTTCTCGGCCATCGGGCGATTAGCGACAACCATCTGGGCGATTGGGGCACGCAGTTCGGCATGATCATTTATGGCTACAAGCATTTTGTCGATCGGGCCGCGTATGCGGCGGCACCGGTGGCGGAGCTGAGTCGGCTGTATAAGCTCGTACACAGGCTGGTCGATTATCGCGAAGCGGTGAAGTCGCTGCCGGCCGAAAAACAGCGGCTGGTCGAGCGGTTGGCGGAAGTCGAGCGGCTGAAAGTGCTGCCGAAGACGGGAGATAAAGCGGCCGATAAGAAGAACGCGCAAGCGTTGTCGAAGGGGCAAGACGCCGCCAATTCTCAGACCGAAGCGATTGCCGCGCTCGAAGCGAAAATCGCGGCTGTCGAAGACGATTCCGAGTTATCGAAGCTCGCGGCGGAGCATGCGACAATTGACGAAGCCGTGCTCCAAGAAACGGCGAAGCTGCATGCCGAGGACGCCGAGAATTTGCGGTTGTGGCATGAGTTTCTGCCCAACTGCCGCGATGAAATCGCTCGCGTGTATGGCCGGCTGAACGTGACGTTCGATTATGAGTATGGCGAGAGCTTTTATCACGAGCGGCTGGCGGCGGTCGTCGCGGATTTGCGAAAGAAAGGATTTGCGGAGGACAGCCAGGGGGCGACGTGCGTATTTGTCGAAGGCTTCGAGACGCCAATGATCGTGCAGAAAAAGGATGGGGCGTTTTTGTATGCCACGACTGATTTGGCAACGATCCAGTTCCGCATGGAGTCGTGGCAGCCGGCGGCGATTTTCTATGTCGTCGATCACCGGCAGAGCGAGCATTTTGACAAGCTGTTTGCAGTCGCCCGGCGGTGGGGTTACACGACGACCGATTTGCGGCACGTGAAGTTCGGCACGGTGATGGGCGCGGATGGACGGCCTTATAAGACGCGAGAAGGCACCGCCGAAGGTCTTGAATCGCTGCTCGATGAGGCGGTGAACCGGGCAAGCGCGGTGGTTGCCGAAACCGATACGGACGGCCATTTGACAGCTGAAGAGCGGCGAGAGATTGCCGAGGTGGTTGGCATCGGTGCCCTCAAGTACGCGGACCTGTCGCAGAACCGCACGAGCGACTACACGTTCAGCTACGACAAGATGCTGCTGATGAACGGGAACACGGCGACCTACATGCAGTATTCGTATGCCCGCGTGCGGAGCATTTTTGCGAAGGGCGGTTTCGAGGCAGCGGCGGTGCGAGGAAGTGGCGCGAAGATTGTGCTGTCGCATCCCGCCGAGAGGGCGCTGGGGCTGCAACTTCTGCGGCTGGAAGAATTGTTGGCAATGGTGGAAGCGGAAGCGATGCCGCATTATTTGACGGGCTATTTGTTCGACGTGGCCAAAGCGTATTCCGCGTTCTTTGAGAATTGCCCGGTGCTGAAGGCGGAGAGCGAAGCGGTGCGCGTCAGCCGGCTGCTGTTGTGTGATTTGACGGCGCGGACGATTCGGCTGGGGCTGGATTTGCTGGGGATTCAGGTGGTGGAGCGGATGTAGGAGCGAGAACGGACAAGAACGACGCAGAGCGTCGCGACAGTGCGGTCCCACGCAGAGCGTGGGACCGAGGCCGAAGAAGTCAAAACCCTCACCCTAACCCTCTCCCAGAGGGAGAGGGGACGGTCGCTCGGTAGCCTGTTATGATGTTGGCGCGTTTATTTCCTCGTTTCGGCAGTCAAAAACCGCATGGCTGATGCTCGCGCTAACCGACCGTGGGTGGGTTTCGATCTGGGCGGCACCAAAATGCTTGGCGGTGTGTTCAACGCCGATCTGCGGCTATTAGGCAAGCGCCGGCGGAAGACGAAGGGGGCGGAGGGCGCCAAGGCGGGGCTCACGCGAATTATCGAGACGATTCGCGACGCGATGAACGAGGGCCGCGTCGAGGGGGAAAAACTGGCGGGCATTGGCGTCGGCTGTCCGGGGCAGATCGACCTCGAAAAAGGAAGCGTGATCGAGGCGGCCAATCTGGGATGGAAGAATTTTCAGATCGGCCAGGCGTTGGAGGCGGAGTTCAAATGCCCGGTGGTCGTGCTTAACGATGTCGATGCAGGCGTGTATGGCGAATATCGCTTCGGCGCGGGCAAGGGGGCGCGGTGCGTCGTTGGCGTCTTTCCCGGAACCGGCATCGGCGGTGGCTGTGTCTATGAAGGGAAAGTGCTCCGCGGTAAGAACGTTTCGTGCTTCGAGATCGGCCACATTCAGATTAACCCCAACGGCATTCCCTGTGGCTGTGGCCGGGTCGGTTGCCTGGAAACTGAAGCGAGTCGTCTGGCCATCGCCACAGCAGCCGCAGCCGCGGCCTTTCGCGGCGAGGCGCCGCATTTGTTTTCGATGGCCGGAACCGATGTTTCGATGATTCGCAGCGGAGTATTGGCGGAGGCGATTCACGCCGGAGACGCGGTGATCGAGCAAATTGTGAAGCGGGCGGCGGGGCTGATCGGCCGGGCCGCCGGAGATGTGGTCAATTTGCTGGCCCCGGAGGTCGTTGTACTCGGCGGTGGTTTAGTTGAGGCGATGCCTGAATTATATGTAGAGAGTGTGGAACGGGCTGCTCGCGAGCGGGCGGCGCCGCCGTTTGCGAAGTTGTTCAAGGTTGCCGCGGCCAAGCTTGGCGATGACGCGGTGATTCGCGGAGCGGCGGCGTGGGCGCAGTCGATGACGGAAAAGGAATAGAAGCCAGAGATCAGAAACCAAAAGTCAGCCGGCGGAAATCAGATTTTGTCATGTCCAATCGCACGCTAGAAACGCCGATCGTTGCTGCGACCGCGCCGCCGGCGCGGCAGGTGGCGGTGATCGATATCGGCACAGCATCCGTGCGAATGGCGGTAGCGGAAATTACCGCCGCCGGGCAGGTGCGGCAGCTCGAGACGCTCTCGCAAGCGGTGAATCTCGGCAAAGACGCCTTCATTCACAGCTCGATCAGCAAAGCGACGATTGAGGAATGCGTGCGGGTGCTGAAGAGCTATCGCCGCATCTTGAAGGAATATCAGATTGAAAACCCGTCGCAGGTGCGCGTTGTGGCGACGAGCGCCGTGCGGGAAGCGACGAATCGGCTGGCGTTCGTCGATCGCATCTATATTGCCACGGGCTTTCAGGTTGAACCGCTCGACGAAGCGGAGGTCATTCGCATTACGTTTCTGGGCGTGCAGCCGTTTTTGCTCTCCGACCCGACGCTGGCTCAAAGCCGCGTGCTGGTGACTGAGGTCGGTGGCGGCAGTACCGAATTGCTCGTCGTCAAAGGGGCGGACCTGGTCTATTCGCATACGTATCGCCTCGGCAGTTTGCGACTGCGCGAGACGCTGGAAGCTCTGCGGGCGCCGACGCTGAAGGTCCGCAACATCATGGAGACGCACATTCACCGCACGGTGGCGGAGATTGCCGAGCATGTCGTCCGAGACGGGCCGATCGAGCTGATTGCGATGGGAGGTGATGTACGGTTTGCCGTGCGGCAGCTTCAGCCGGAATGGGACGGCCGCAGCTTGGCTCGACTGACGCTGAAAGGCCTGGAGGATTTTACGAACAAAATCCTGGGCCAGTCGGAAGATCGGATCGTTCGCAAATATCGGCTGAGCTACCCGGAGGCGGAGACGCTGGGGCCGGCCCTCCTAGCGTATGTGCTATTGGCCAAAGAGCTGCAGATCACAAGCGTGCTGGTGAGCAATATCAATTTGCGCGATGGCCTGCTGAGTGAAATGGCCGAGAGCGAGACGGGAAGCAAGGAGTTCAGCAAGCAAATCATCCGCTCGGCGGTCGATCTGGGCCGCAAATTCAATTTCGACGAGGCCCATGGCGTGCATGTGGCGGATTTGTGCTCGAAGCTGTTTCATCAGCTGCGCGAGGAGCATCAGTTGCCGTCACGGTACGAAGTGATTTTGCAAGTCGCGGCGTTACTGCACGAAATCGGCCTTTTCGTCAGCAATCGCAGCTACCACAAACATTCGCTGTATCTGATTCGCAACAGCGAACTGTTCGGATTAGGCAAAAAGGATTTGCTGTTGGCGGCGCTGGTGGCGCGCTATCACCGGCGGGCATCGCCACAACCGACGCATGAAGGTTACGCCACGCTGGACCGCGACGAGCGCGTCGCCGTGGCCAAGATGGCGGCCATTTTGCGGATTGCGGATGCCCTCGATGAGTCGAGGAGCCAGCGGATTCATGAAATCGTCGTGCAGCGGGATGGCGATCGGATGATTGTCTCTGTTCCGATGGTGGAAGATCTCTCCCTCGAAAATCTGGCGCTCAAGCAAAGCGGCTTACTGTTTGAAGAGACGTTTGGGACAGCGGTTTTGCTGCGAATGGAACAGGCATAAAGCGACGCGCGGGAGCACTGCCGCATTGCGCTCTCGCTGCCTAGAATGGCCCCATGTCCGTCATTGAAATCGAGCAGCTTTCGAAGTCGTACCGCGTTTATCAAAAGCAAGAGGGATTGGCCGCTGCGCTGCGCGGGCTGTTTCGCCGGCAATATCGCGATGTGCAGGCGGTGCGCGATGTCAGTTTGAGCGTTGAGCCGGGGGAGTTTGTCGCTTTCTTGGGTCCCAACGGTGCGGGCAAGACGACAACGCTAAAGCTGCTTTCCGGCGTGATCTATCCCAGCGGCGGCACGGCTCGCGTGCTCGGCTATGTGCCTTGGAATCGCGAGGTCGCCTATCGGCGACGGTTTGCGCTCGTGATGGGTCAAAAAAATCAGTTGTGGTGGGATTTGCCGGCGATGGAGTCGTTCCGGCTGCACCAACAGATTTATCGCATTGAGCCGGCGGCGTTTAACGAGACGCTGGGCGAGCTGACGGAACTGCTGGACATTGGCAAGTTGCTCAATCAGCCGGTGCGTGAGCTGTCGCTGGGCGAACGGATGAAGATGGAGCTGACGGCGGCGCTCTTGCATTCGCCGGAAGTGCTGTTTCTCGACGAGCCGACGATTGGGCTCGATGTTGTGGCGCAGCACCGGATTCAGCAGTTTTTGCGCGATTATCAGCAGCGGCGAACGATCACGGTGCTGCTGACGAGTCACTATATGAAGGACGTCGCCGCGCTGTGCCGACGCGTGGTTATCATCGCCCAGGGGCAGATCAAATATGACGGCTCATTGACCGGCATTGTCGATCAATTTAGCAGTCAGAAACTAATCACACTGCAGCTTGCCGATGGCCAGGCCAACCGCGATTTTGGCCGGTTTGGCACTGTGGTCAGCGTTGAGCCCCCGAAGGTGAAGCTGCGGATCGAGCGGCCAGAGGTGGCCCGCGCGCTGGCTCAAATTTTGGCCGAGCACACCGTCGAAGATATGATCGTCGAAGATCCACCGCTGGAGGAAGTCATTGCGGCGATGTTTTCGCGGGTGCAGTAGTTTCGGAATCGTCGGGGCTATTATTTTCCGGCGACGACGGTGAAATAACTCGGAACGACACGGTCAAAGTATTCGGGGCGCATCTCGACGGGCAGGCTGTTATAGACGCAGTAGTTGCGCACCTGGTTCAGGAGATCGCGGGGCTGGCAACGGCGGAGCGGCCGGTTTACCCGCGTGTAATGCTTTTCGATGAGGTGATCGACAGCGTCTTGCTTGTATTCGCAGTGCAGGCTTTTGGCGATGATCTTGAATAGCGTAAGAAATTCTTCGCGGGATGGATCGCCGACTTCAATTTTGTAGGGAATGCGCCGCAAGAACGCTTCGTCGGCCAGGTCGGTGGGCTGCAGGTTCGTGCTGAAAATGATTAGCTGCTCGAATGGCACTTGAATCTTCTTGCCGGTGGCGAGCGTGAGAAAATCGTGGCGATTTTCAAGGGGAATGATCCAGCGATTCAAGAGATCGGTCGGCGAAATACGCTGACGGCCGAAGTCGTCGATCAAGAGGCAGCCGCAGTTGCTTTTGAGCTGCAAGCTGGCTTCGCTGACGTTGCTGACGGGGTCGTGGCGGATTTCGAGGGCGTCGAGCGTCAGCTCGCCGCCGACGACGACGGTGGGGCGACGGATCTTCACCCAGCGGCGGTCGTGCTCGGTCGATTTCAAAATGCCGCTGGACCCGTCGGAAATCAGTTCGTGGCAGGCGGCGTCGAAGAGCTTAATGAACTGGCCGTCTTCGACCATGGCTCGTGGAATCCAGATCGAGCTGCCGAAGCACATCGTGATGCGGCGGGCGAGCGTGGTTTTGCCGTTACCGGGGGCACCATACAAGAACAATCCGGCGCCGCTATTTACTGCCGGCCCGAGCATGTCGAGCATTTGTGGCTCAACAGAGATGTCGGCGAAGGCTTTTGTCAGGTGGCGCTTTTGCGGTGCTTCGGCCCGCACCGTCTGGGCCTCGACAGATATGATGTAATCATCGAGCGGTACAGGCGCTGCGCCGATATACGAACATTGCTCCATCGCGGAGCGGGCCCGCTGGCGGCCTTGGTCGGTCAGCGTGTAGCTGAAATCGCCAAGCTGAGCGCTGGCGCTATTAATGAGCAATTGCCGCTGCCGCAGCGACTGAAACAGCGGCTCCAAGAGGCCGAACGGCAGGCAGAGGTTGTCGCTGCACTGCCGGCCGCTGGCCGAGCCGATGAGCGAGATGTATTTGAGGATCAGATTTTCGATCAGCGCCGCCGTGAGGCCCGTTTCTTCCAGGGTTTTCGGCTCAGCCGGGCGAAAGCTTTCTTCCGACAGAATCGAGGCGAGCAGACTTCCGGCCGAAGACGACGTAGTTTCAGCAGCGATCATGAAATCAATGGCTCCGCACAATTAATACAGGCGGCACAACCCAAATTCGCGGCTGCTAAACACCGCGACATACGGCCCCCCGTGTACAGCAACCATAGCTCACGGCATCGGACCGCGACTTTGCGCACGATGCCCACAAATTCGTCACAAAACCCACACAATTGGGCTCTAAAACCAGCGGCGTAAAACCGTTCTGAATGGGTTTGTGGAGGCTGTCATGAAGAAGGGGCTTTGGTCGTGCGCCGGTTTCACGCTTGTCGAATTGATGTCGCTGAATCGATTGGGAAGCCGAAAACGCACGACTGAATCGAACGGCTGCCGAATCCCTCGCTGCAATTGGGGCGAGTGCGCAGAAGTTGACTTCCGAGGGCGATTACCTAAAATCAGCCGTAAATCTGCGGCTCTGTCGCGGATTCCAGCCGTCACGTTTCCACCTGAATTTCGCCGCGGTTTTTGGTCTTTCAGCAGACCTAAACCTTGGCGAACCAAGTTTTCTCTTTCGCGTATCGATCAGACTTTTCCGCGTTCGCTCTTGGCGGCCGCTTTGCTAGCACGATTTCCATTTCCCTCAAGGAGTTTGTTATGGTTCGCCGCTCGTTTTTGGCACTCGCCGTGGCCCTGCTAGTAGCCCCTGCCTATTCGGCTGAGCTGGAAATCGGCGCTCACGCGCCCGAGTTCAAGTCGCTGCCTGGTGTGGACGGCAAGGAATACAGTCTTGGCGAGATGAAGGATTCGAAGGTCGTTGTCGTTTGCTTCACCTGCAACAACTGCCCGGTGGCGGTCGCCTATGAAGATCGCTTTGTGGAGTTCCAGAAGAAGTATGCTGGCAAGGGCGTGAATTTCGTCGCGATCAATGCCAACCGCCGCACCGAAGACATCGCCGCGATGAAGACTCGCGCCGAAGAGAAGGGCTTCAACTTCCCGTATGTCTTCGACAAGAGCGGCAAGCTGGCCAGCGAATACGGTGCCCGCGTCACGCCACACATCTTCGTCCTCGACGAAAACCGCAACGTCGCCTATGTCGGCGCATTTGACGACGACTCCAACAAGCCGAGCAAAAAGTACGTTGCCGACGCCGTCGATTCCTTGCTCGCCGGCAAGAAGGTCGAAACGACCAAGACGAAGGCCGTCGGCTGCGGCATCGCCAACTAAGGCAGGGCGAAGAAATAACCTTTACAAATTGGCATTGGTGATTTGAGCGGAACGTGCGATGACTTGCGCATGCAAGAGGCGCAAGTGGAGGCGCGGATTCGCCGCAAGTTTCGGCTAGTCGCTGTGGAGCTGGACG
>DASXLL010000385.1:0-18286 GCA_036496265.1 Pirellulaceae bacterium
AGGAAGTCCATGCTGTCGAGCTCCAGCTGCTCGCGGAAGGGTTTATCGGCAACAAGGCCGGAAAGGTCTTCGTCGGGAGCGATGTCAGACAGAATATCGAGAATTTCGTCGCTGATTTCGGCAGTGGTCATTTATGGCTCCAAAACACCGGCTTGTTAACGCCCGGAACGGCACGGAGGCCGTTCCCTACAGTCAGTGTGAATATTTCTTGATAATGACGACGGAATTGATGCCGAGCATCCCGAATGAATTATTGAGAATGTATTCGACGCGCTTCAAGCGCCGCGGCTCGCCAATGATCAGCGTCGTCAAGGCACATTCGAGATCGAGTTGATCGACGTTGATTGTCGGATGACAAACATTGTCTTCAAAAGAGGGCAGGTTGCCAGCCAGTTCCAGGGCCCCCGCGGCACCCATGGCGTGGCCGATAAAGCTCTTCGCGTTGTTGAAGCAGGTTGTCGTGCTGGAGCTAAACACTTGCCGCAGCGCCTGGCATTCCTGAGCGTCGCCTTGGCCGGTGCCGGTGGCATGCGTGCTGACGATGTCGATGTCGGACGGTTGCAGGCCGGCGCGCTGGAGCGCCAACGACACGCATTCGGCCTGCCGCTCGGGATTCGGCAGCACAAAATCGGTCGCGTCGGTGTTGATTGCGTAGCCGGCTAGCTCGCCGTAAATCTTGGCCTTGCGAGCCAGCGCGTCATCCAGCCGCTCTAGCACATAGACGCAGCCGCCTTCGGCGACGACGATGCCGTTGCGATCGACGTCGAATGGGCGCGAGGCTTTGGTTGGATCGGCGTGCGTTGCTAATGCCCCTTGGCTCTTAAAACTGGCAAAGATTCCGAACGTATGAATGCTCTCCGAGACGCCACCGGCCAGCGCGATGTCGCAGTCACGGAGGCGCAGCATTTGTGCGCCCTGGATGAGCCCAGCGTTGCCAGCGGCACAGGCGGCGCCGATCGTGTAATGTGGCCCCGTGACGCCCATGTTTAGGGCGACTTCGCCAGCGGGGTTGTTGGCCACGGTCCGCGGGTTGTGATGATGTGACCAATAAGCCGTGTCGTAGTCGTAGCCCTTCAGGGCAAAAATCTCGTTTTCGGTTTCGACGTTGCCGTGTTCAGTAACGCCCAGGTAAATGCCGACGCGGCTCTTGTCGATGGCCTGCCAGTCGAGTCCGGCGTCCTTGACCGCCTCGTTCGTCGAATAGCATCCCACACTGCCGGCCCTCGTGCCGCGGCGCAAATCCTTCTTGGACTGATACCGCAGCGCGTCGAAATTGCAGACGCCAGCCAGCGTCTTGCCTACGTAGCGGATTTCGTAGTCGCTAACCCCGCTTTTGCCGGCGAGCAGCGCGGAGCGGAACTCGGCCAGATTGTTGCCGTTGGGGGCGGTTAACCCGATCCCGGTAATCACAATCCGCTGGGAGGCGGGCAAATTTTGCGGCGCGTGAATCGACATGGAACGACCAGCTAAGCCGGCAGCGGGCGGGAATGTAAACGCGACGTAAATGACTCAGGCAACGACTCTTACGTCCAAAAGCAGCGGCTCAGAGGATGTGTCAAACCATCGAACTTACCGGTGCTGAACCCGTGTGGCAAGCGGATGGCGACTTCCTCCTGGCAGGGACGCAAGTCGTACTCTCCATCTGCGCATACGCTCCACGTCGCGCCTCTCTAGCTCTTAACCGCCACGTTGTTCTGCAATTAACCACTCGACCAATTTTTTCATTCCTGCGGCCATCGAAATGCGCGGCTGGTATCCGAAATCGCGGCGTGCGGCGGCGATGTTGAAGTAGTGCGATGTGCCTAGCTGCGCCGCCAGGAAGCGTGTCATCCGAGGCTCGTCCGTCCGCCCTAACACTTTCCACAGTGTTTCCAGAGCTGCTCCAGCGGCATAGGCAACGGGCAAGGGAATCGATCGTTTAACCGGCGACAAGCCCGCTGCGATTAGGATTTCATTGATCCATTGCCAGCAATTTACCGGCTCGCCGTTGGTGATGAAATACGACTGGCCGCAGACGGGCGAGCCGGGCTGCAAGGCGTCGGCAGCTAGCAAGTGAGCCGCGGCGGCGTTTTCGACATAGACGGCGTCGATCAAATTCTGTCCGTTTCCGATACGCCGCAGTTGGCCTTTGCGCGCTCGATCAAGCAGGCGGGGGATCAAATGCTGGTCGCGCGGCCCCCAGATTAGATGCGGCCGCAGCGCGCAGGTCAGCAAATGATGCTGGCCGTTGGATTCGAGCACCATTTTCTCCGCAAGGGCCTTGGTATGGGGATAATGGGCCAACCAGCGAGTGGGATAAGGCGCGGATTCATCAACGCCGCATTGATCTCTGCCCGCGAACGTCACGCTGGGACTGCTCGTAAATAGGAGTCGCGTTACGCCCTCGTGGCAGCAGCCGCTGATGACGTTCTTCGTTCCTAAGATGTTCGCGTCGTAAAAATGATGCCACGGTCCCCAGATTCCGGCGACAGCGGCGGTGTGATAGACGACGCCGACATTTCGGCACGCCCGTTTTACATCCGCCGGCTCGCGAACATCGCCGTGCATGCACTCAGCGCCGAGTGCTTCAAGCTCGGGCGCGTTCCGGCGCACGAGCGCCCGAACCTTGTCACCGCGGGCCACAAGCTGCTCAACAATGTAGCGGCCGAGAAAACCGCCGCCGCCGGTCACAAGACTGATCAATTGGCTTCACCTGACTGGGACTGTTCATTTTTCACGGTGGACTGAAGCGGCGGCAGCGGCTGCAAAAACGGCTTCATCGATTCCAGCGTCTTCGGCCCGATACCGCGGACTCGACGCAGCTCTTCCAAATCTTTGAATGGGCCGCGCTCCGCCCGATCCGCGACAATACGCTTGGCGAGTTGCTCGCCGATGTTTGGCATCAGGGCAAGCTCGGGCCACTGGGCCTGGTTCACGTCGATCTTGAAATCGATCGCAATCGGCACGGCGCGCTCAATGTCGATCGTCCGGCCGCCGAGATAGGTTTGGTAGCCGCACCAGGCGGCGATCGCGATCAACGAGAGCACAATCAACGCGGCCGACACCGCTTGATCGGCGTGTCGCAGGGTGAGTCTGGGCCGGGCTGGCGGCAATGGCGGTTCGGCATCGGGCCGGTTCATGGCGGCTATTATGCCATGTTCAGCAGCGAACGTAATTGCTGAAGCTCAAGATTGCGGTCACGCGTTCTAGGCTGCCGCTCGCGATGCTCCGATGCTCTGGCTGGCCTGCGGAATCGCCGTCAACAGCTTCCCGCCATGGCGAAAGACGCGCAGCTCATCGTTTTCGGCGCCCCAAATGGCATAGCCCCGCTCGACGTCAAACCGCCGGCCGCAATAGAGGCCGCCCTTGAGCAGGATGGAGTCGGCCGGCTCCGGGCCGTCGCATAGGCGGAACTGGCGAAAGGCCTCAACGGCTTTGAGGCGGACGGCGGCAACAGTTTCGGCGTGGGACATGGCGCGATGGATTGAGCTATGGAATCCATCGGCACGGAATGGGTCACAAAGTGACCGTGCTAGCACTGGGGGCGATCAGACTTACGGCAAATCGACGTTTTTGATCTCAAATTCGACTGGAATTCGAATAATGGCGGCCGGCGTTTTATAGACGAGCCTGGCCTGGGCGGGCGTGCCGCCTTCGAGGTTGAATTTATAGGCGACCCCGACCTCGCTCACGCCCAGTAGTGTTGCTTCCAGGCCGGCGTTCTCGAATTTTCGTCCTTTGCTGTCGAGCAGATAGCATTCGTTGTCATAAATCCACGAGCGGTGGGACTCGAGCGCGTTGGCCGCCCGATCGAATCGCACCCGCATGCTCACGTCGTAGATGTCGCCGTTTTTGCGGCAGCTTTCGACCGTGACCCTCACGCCGCCACGTTCGAGTTCGGCCGCCTTCACCTTATCGAGATCGGCGAATTCGAAAGTCTCGACTTTGCCGAGGAGGACCGCGACGAGCTTTCCTTTCAGCGACGACAACTTCTTTACGCTCCTCGATGGAGCGTCGAACGGGAATTCAATCTCGGCCGCGGCGCCGTTGCTTTCGACGGGGACTTCGAGCGTGCCTTCGCTGCTGTTGATGCTAAGCGATTCGCCGTTTTCGTCTTTGGCGGAGACGTCGGCGAGCGGGACTTCGATGACGATCGGCGTGACGCGAGGCTCCCACACGGCCTCGACCGTCAGCCGCAGGGCGTGCATCGCGGAATTCTTTAGGTCGCGCGTCGCCTCGATTTTGGCCGGCTCGAAACGGAAGAGACCGCTGTAAGAGGCATTGCCCACTCGCGGCCGGGCATTTTCTGCCCGCGAGGTGAAGGCCAGCGTGGAGCGCTCCTCATCGTAATTGTAAAGCGTCAGCTCGGCCTCATCGAGCACGTTGTCGAGAGCCTCCCAGAACGACACGGCTTTCAAATCGACGAGGATTTTGGAATCGAACGCGTCTTGATTGAATCGCTCGCGATAATCGATGACTTTGTTGCCAGTTTGTTTGCTGATTTCGGCCATGGCCTGAGAAAGCAGCATCTTGCCGGTGAGCGTGACCTTCGACGGCTTCGTCGCCGCTGCGATCACGGAGTCTTCGAGCACCTTGCGGACCCGCTTCAGCCGAACCTGGTCTTCCGCCGGCATGCGCGGCGTGACCGTCGGCAAATAGCCGAGTACTTCGGGCCCGAGAGCGATCAAGGCCTTCTCCGCTTCGTCGCGTTTGGCCATTTGCTCATGGCCCAAGCCGTCTTTGCCGACGAGGGCGCGGACCTTGACCGCCATCTCATCAGATGTGGACGGCTTCTCGGCAACTTGGCCAATGGCGAGAACCCCGGCAAAGATGAATGCAGAAATCACGGTTGGCTCCAGTTTTTAGCTGCCCGCACGACGTTATTCTACGCCGTCCTCGTCACCATCTTCCATTCCTTCCGCGGCCCCAAACAACCGCTTGATCAGAATTGTTGCATAAGAGCCCCGCGGCAGGGCGAATTGTAGTACTAATTTCTGGCGACCGGCATATAAATCATCAGCCAAGAAAGAATGCGACAAATCCTTGGGCTGAAACACGGCCCGCCGCTCGCCTTTGGAAAAAAAAGTGTCCCGTGGATATTTCACGCGCACTTGTCGCAGTTCCATGCCTTCGGCGGCCATGACTTCGTCGTATAGCGTGCGTAGCTCGCCGTTTTCTAGATGCAGCCGAGCGGACGGAAGCGGCAATGCTATCTGTTGCAGTCGGCTACGCTGCTGTTCCTCAAGCTGGCTAAAAAACGGCGCGCGACTGACGCCGATGGCGTGCAGATATCGTTCGCTTTCTCCAACGGCGCGTTCAATCAGCCGGGAAAGCGTTTGATTCCACAAATGACTCTGAAATGCCGCTAGCCATAAGCTTCGCAGCGGATGCGGGAAAACGGTAATGGCCCGTTTGAAATCGGCCGGCTGGCGTGCCAAATGCATGACGACATCGCGCCTCAAGGACGGTTGCATCTGCTCAACGCATTTCTGCCAGTTTCCCCACTCCTGTCGCAATATCGTTTTCTCGTCGCGATCCAGCGGGCGATCGTGAACATTGGAATCGGCCAGCGCCAGCCAAACGGCCCGTTCGTAATCGCCGAGGCACCACGGCTTGGCGAGAAGAGCGCCGGATTCACCGACCGAGCCGAATCGCTGGTCGTCGAAATAGTTCGGAAGGCCGTCGGACTTGATTTCATTGAGAGTTGCTGCCGTCGTTTTCGCTTCCGCGTCGTCTAAATCGCGAACAACGATTTGAAACTGATTCGCGACGATGTCGCTGGCATGGATCGGCCGCTCGACCTGGCCGATGTAATCGAGCTGCAAGTTCGTCTGCGAGATGCCGCGCTGTGGGCCACCCTGAATCGTGATGTATTGGCTCGTTGCCGCATGGCGATCCTTCAGCCCGGCAAACGCAATCCGCTGGCGCGGCAGATTCCACTTGTGTTCAATTGCCGCAATCGCTTCCAGCGTGCCTAGCGATTGCTTCGACAGCTTGTAGATAGCGAACGGTCCCGTGCCGTGTGGCAGCGAAATCTGCTCTTCTACCTGAAAATCGTCGGTGAGTCGCTTGAGCTTCATCGCTCTATTGTACGAGCGAACTGCAACCCTGCCGCGCCGCGCGCCAGCCAGGTACAATCACCAGCATGACCGTCACGGTGAAGAAAACCTCGCCTTCAGGCACGATCGTTCTCAATCGTCCGGACAAGCGGAACGCTTTGTCACGGCAGATGCTCAACGACATAACTCAGGCGTTCGACGACCTGCATCAAGAGCGGAGCGTGCGGGCGGTGATTCTTACCGGAGCGGGCAGTTCGTTTTGTGCGGGCATGGATCTGGCCGAGATGCAGGCCACGAGTCAGCAGCCGGAGGCGTTTGCACAGTGGCACGCGGATGCGGTGCAATATCGCGAGCTGATCGACAAGATGCTGCGGTTTCCCAAGCCGATTATCGCGGCGGTGAACGGCCCGGCTGTAGCGGGCGGGGCGGGCTTGGTTTTGGCTAGCGATATTGTGATCGCGGCGACGGAGGCCAAATTTGGTTTGCCGGAACCGAAGCGGGGAGTTGTTGCCGGGATGGTTGCGCCGCTCTTGGTCTTCCGGCTGGGCGCCTCGCACTCCGCGAATCTGCTTTTGACCGGCCGCCTAATTGACAGCGCGGAAGCTCATCGGATCGGCCTTGTCCACGAGGTGGTGACGAGCGAACTGGTATGGGCTCGCGCTCAAGAGATTGCTGGCGAGATTGCGAGCAGCGCGCCTGAATCGATTCAACTCACGAAGCGACTGCTCAACGAAACAATTGGCGAGCATTTGGGGACGATGCTGACCGTCGGCGCGGCCGATAGCGCGACGGCGCGAACAACCGATGCAGCCCGCGAAGGCTTGGCGGCGTTCTTAGAGAAGCGGCCGCCGAAGTGGCTTTGAGAAGAATGTCCTAATGATCATGCGCTGTAGAGAACGCCCTCTGTGGCGTTCCTTATTTAGCCGCCGACGGACCGCCACGGAGGGCGGTCCCTACAGAAGCGGACAGGCGGGGACGCCTATCCTACGGTGTTATTTATATCCCACGGCGTTACTTGCGCTCTTCGAGTCCCAAATTCGCGACGATCACTTCACCGCCGGGCGATAGCTTGCGGATCTTGGCCGCAATGTGAGCCTTTTCGCTCGGCGTGGCTTTTGCCGCTCGGCGCTTCAGGATGGTGAGCTTCTTCTTGCGGTGTCGCCGCCTCTTCAATTCTCGATGCCGCTGAATAATTCCGCCCATTGCGGTGCTTCTCCGATAGTTCGCTCGTTAATTTCCTAGATTTAGCAAGCTAACAGGGCCGGATTCTTTGGTCAACGCCGTGGCCGGGCCGCGCGTAAGCCGCCGCGCTTGCAGGGCCTGCGCGGCGGTACTACGATGGATAAGTCTTTGCCGGCGTGCCGCCGGCTGCCTCTCGGTTGTCTGCTGTTACCCGCCCCGAAACTCGCCTCGGATGCCTCGGAAATGAACCAGAATCTTCCTGCTACGCCCGCCGAAACCGCCGCGACCATCGAATCACCTGCCCGCCGCCCCGTGGATGTCCGCGCTTTGGCCACCGCTCTAGCCGGCATTCGCACCGACAGCCAGCGGGAAGCCGAAACTTATCTTCGCGACACGGTAGTGCCCCACGGTGGCGAATAACTCCGACGAATTTCAACGCGACGTTTTCCAGCGGCTTGTCGGCCTGGAAACCGAGTACGCTCTCTTTACGCCGAGCCTCACGGGCTTGTCAGGTTCGCCTGCCAAGCCGCGGCAAAATCGCCATGCTGTGTTTCACGAGCTCGTCGCGGCCTTGCAAAGCAAAATTCCCTGTGCTCGCGCCCGCAGCATGAAGGAGGGCGTGTTTCATGCGGCCGGCGGCGCTGTCTGGTTCGAGACGGAGCGGCCCGCGGTGGGCGGCGGCCTCGTTGAGGGATCGACTCCGGAGTGCCGCTCGCCTCGACAACTATTGATCTGGCAGCGGGCTCAAGATGAGATGCTCGCCGATGCTGCCGACACCGCTTTCGGCAGCGCGGTGCGGCTGATCAAAAACGATCGCGATGCCGAGGGCAACATCTATGGTGCTCAGGAAAACTATGAGGCGACGCTGGCCACCGGTTGGCGATTGGCCGTGTGGCGAACGGCGCTGATTGCACTTCTGCCGCTGGCCGCGCTCACCTGGCTCCTCTTGTGGCTGATCGATGTGGCCGTCACTTGCTATGCGCTGGCCGCCACCGTGGTGTATTTGACCGCCGAGCGACTTTTTCCAAGGCCGGAGCGGCTTTCCCGGCTGCTATTCGGCTGCAGCGTCAAAGAGCTCGCCGCCGAGACTCCGACGGGGCCGGCTTGGCTGGAGGCGATTCTCTCCGTCGTGGCTCGTGTTCTTACTGCGCCGCTGGCTGTCGCGCTGTTTGCCGTCCTGTGGTTCATCGCATTTATTCAAATTCGCCGGGAGTTGACGCCTTTTTTGCTGAGCCGGGCGATCATCGCCGGCAGCGGAATGGTCGATGATCAGGGTCGATTTCAACTGGCCGACAAAGCGGCGGCGATGAACTGCCTTACCGGCTTCGGCGGCTTGCTCGGTGATCGGCCCATTTACTGTCTGGGACATTTTTTCAAAACGGTCTATGCGGACGCCTGGCTGGCACCGCAGCAATATGCCCGGCTGTTCAGCGGCCGTCAGCGGTTGCAAATCTCTCTCGGCGATTCGAATCTGGCCGAAACGGCCGAATACCTGCGAGTGGCGACGACACTGCTCGTGATCGACGCCATTGAAGCCGGCGAGATGCCGCCTGTCCCGGCAGTGAAACGACCGATTGGCTCGCTGCGATCGATTTGCGCCGACCCGACACTGGCCGCGCGCGTGCCACTGGCCGGAGGCCGAAAAGCGACCGCAATGGAAATCCAACGCTTTTACTTCGAGGCCTGCCGCCGGTTTCTCGCCCGCCGGGCCGCAGCGCCCGAGGAAGCGCGCGACGTTCTCCGCCGCTGGGAGATCGCGCTCGATGCCCTGGGTGATGATCCGCAGTCGCTCGTCGGTACGCTCGACTGGGTCACTAAGCGCTTCATTCTTGCCAAATCCGGCAAAGGCGCCGCTTGGGATGTGTGCAAAAAAATCGATATTCGATATCACGAGCTGTCGCCGCAAGGCTATTTTCAGCGGCTCAAGGCGACCGGCGTCGTGAACGAGCTCGTGTCGCAGGCCGAAATCGATCACGCACGCCGCAATCCCCCGGCGAACACGCCCGCGGCCGTTCGTGGCCGCTATATCCGCGAGTTTTCGGACGACGAGAATGGCATGTCGGCCAATTGGCAGGCTGTGTTTTTGGGCCAGGGGCGCGAGGTCAAAGTGGTGCGGCTGGATCGGTATCAGCAGAGATCGGGCGACTCGGGTTCGGCGTCGAAACGCCGCGAGCGGGGTGATAAATACAATTAGGAAGCACGTCTGGGCTCGGCCGGAGCCTCGCCCTCCCAGCAATTCACGGCACAACGCCTGCCGGCCGGACGCCCTTGCCTTCCCGCTTCACGATTGTGTCGCCCAAGTCGTCGCGGCATTGATCGGCTAATGCTAAAAGCCGCTGGACGACGGCTGGGTTTTCGGCGGCGACGTTCTTCTTCTCGCCGATGTCGCTGTGCAGGTTATAGAGTTCGGGGTTGACGATCGTCACCGGCTGATATTTGGCTGGCAAGCCGTCTGCGCCGGGTGCGCTGCCGTTCAGGGAACGGTATGTGTGCGGCAGAACGAGCTTCCACCGGCCGCTGCGAACCGCTTCGAGCTGCGCGCCGGTCCATTGGCCGAATGGAACGCCGTAGAAGAAGTAGGCGTCGTGAAGGTTCTTCGCGCCGGGTTGAGCAGCAAGCAGCGGCCAAATGTCGAGGCCGTCGATTTTATGATCGGGCAGCTTTGCGCCGACGAGCTTGCCGATGGTGGGTAAGAGATCGATGCTCATCGCGACTTCATCGCACGTTTTGCCAGCCGGGATTTTTTCCGGCCAGCGAGCGATGAATGGAACGCGGTGTCCGCCTTCCCAGCAGGTGGTTTTGCCTTCACGCAGCGGCCCGGCTGAGCCGCCATGATTGCCGTACGAGAGCCAAGGTCCGTTGTCGGAGAGGAAAATGACGAGCGTGTTCTGCGTGAGGCCGGCTTTGTCGAGCGTCGCCATGATCTGGCCGGTGCTCCCGTCGATTTCCTCGCAAGCATCGCCGTAAAGGCCGCGCTGCGTTTTGCCGCGATACTTTTCACTTGCGCCGAGCGGCACGTGCGGCATTGTGTGGGCAACGTAGAGGAAAAATGGCCGCGATTTGTTCTGCTCGATGAATTTGACGGCCCGCTCGGTGTACCACGTCGTGAGCTGATTCAAGTCCTCAGGCGTGATGCCGGCTTTCACCGCCTTTTCGCCGTCCATCAGCGGCAGCGGCGGGAAGACGCCCGGCTTCTCGGGATGATACGGCCATTCGTCGTTCGAGAGCGTCAGGCCCAGAAAATCGTCGAAGCCGCGACGCGTGGGCAGGAACTCCGGCGGCGTTCCCAAGTGCCACTTGCCGACCATGCCAGTCGCATAACCCACTGCTTTCAGCATCTGCGGCAGCGTTAGCTCTTTATCGGAGAGGCCGATTTTGTCCCACGGCTCGAGTGCCCCCGTGATTCCGACGCGATTCGGATAACAGCCGGTCATCAGTCCGGCGCGCGACGCCGAGCAAACCGCTTGGGCCACATGAAAATCCGTAAAACGAATTCCCTCACGAGCGAGGCGGTCGATGTTGGGCGTCGCAAATCCCCGGGCGCCATAGACGCCGACGTCGGCGTAGCCCAGGTCATCGGCGAAAATCAAGACGATATTGGGCCGGCTGGGAGATTGGCCGAAGCAGTCGCTAAAACCCAGTGTGCTAGCGGCAACGAAGAATGCGATTCGCAGACATAGGGCAGCGATGGCGCTTTGTAACTTTTTACGTTGCGAGGGAGGCAATCGAAAGCACGGTGGCATGTCATTCATGGCCGAAGAACCAGTTGGTTAGGCGGGGACTTAACCCGGTTGAGAAACTGTCGAGGCTACGATTTTCGCTGATAAAGCGAGCGCCGTCAAATTGTCGAGCGATTCCGCGAGCGCTAGTTTGCCCAGTCTGGCTCTTCGAACCACTCGTCGGTTTCGTCTTCGAGCTCCTGCGCCTCAATGAAATTTAGTGGAGGCGGCTGCAGGTCGCGCGGTCGGGTTTCTTTCCACAGCCCCTCGAGGATCATGAGAAAACCGAGAATCGTGATCATCCAGCCGAGCACCCACTTTAATGTCTGCTTGCTCAGCCGGGCTGTTAGCGCTGCGCCGAGGTAGCTGCCGGCGATGGTGGGCGGCCCGACGATGGCGAGAGCGATCAAATTGAAGCCGCTGCCCATGAACCAGGCGGTGGTTACACCGACCGTGGCCGTTAGAGCACCAATGGCCATGTTCGTGCCGACGGCGACTTGCATGTTGCCTTCCAAGCGACGGACGAGCAACGAAAGTCGCAGGCCGTTCATCATGAGCCCTGTGACGGCCGCGAGCGCTCCCAGGAACAATCCAATCAAGACATCGCTTACGAATTGCGAGACTCCCGCTGGAGACTCGCGCGGCGGTTGTTCACCGCGCCGGCGCAACATGCGAATTCCAAGCACCAACAGCAACGTGCCCAACGTAATGTGAGCCCAGAAGCGGCTAATTTTTACGAATAGCAGCATCCCCGCGATTGCGCCAAGCGCGGAGGGAATGCCAACCAGCGCCAAGGCTTTGAGCGAAACTCGACCGCCTCGAAAATGGGGGATGGAACCGGCCAGCGCGCCGAGGCCGGAGACCGCCAGATTGGTGGAAGCTCCCGACACCGGAGAATCCAGCACGGCGACCAGTAGCGGAAGCCGGAGGTGGCCTAGCACCATGCCGACTGCCGCTCCGATGTAACTGAGCACGAACGAGACGACGCCGATGCCGACCAGGATGAGCAAATCCTGCGAGTTCATCGCCGAGCCTCGCAGATCATCGTGGTCGAGCCAGTCATGGAAGACAATCCAGCCGTATCAGTTTCCGAGCGGAACACCATGCGCCATCAGATGTTGTTGGGCGTTAAGTCTTTGTCGAAACGCGGCTTCTTGATACAAGTACGGCTGTCCATTTCGGGGCAGGTGATCGCTCCCAAATGGATTGCGGCTCACGAATCCTATCGTGGTGCCCCGTATTTCCAAGGGCGAGGAACGATATCCGCCCGCGCCAACGCCAACCGTCGCTAAAATCAAGATGACACGTCGCTCGGCCCTGTTCGATATCATCAATCAAGAAGGACGGAATGCAGTTGGCATCGGCGCGAAATGGAAATCCTAGATATCAAGGCTTTGTGGGGACCCAATCTCTGGGCTGGCGTGCCGGTGATGGCTGTCAGGGTGCGCTGCGCTGGGGCGTCGCGACCCGGAAAAAATGTTCAAGCCAGCGCCCACAATCGCTTGTTGTCGTGGCTACCCGAACTCGCGAAACATGCCCAGAGCAGCTCGCCGTTGGCGTCTCACGAGCGGATCGCCGATTCGCAAATTCTTCGTGGCTTTGAGCAGCTTCTCAAGGCGGGCGGCGGAGAGGCTGAGGTCATCCAGTATTTGACGCAGCTTTGTCAGCTGGCGACTGGTGTGCATGCTCAGTACGCTGAGACCCGGAAGACAGATTTGGCGGATGTTTTCGAGTTTGCGGTTGAAATTGAGGTGGAATCGCTGGCGCGCGCTTGCCTGGAATATGCGATTGGAGTTTGGACGGCGGCGAGTGAGGTCCAGGACTTCAATTTTTCGCAGGCATTCCGAGGTTTGGTCAATCTGGCGGATGATGTGCGCCTGGGACCGAGCACACGCGCGATCGTGCAGGCAGCTGCTCAGCGAGGAATACCGAGCCGCCGGCTTTCGGAAGGCAACCTGGTGATGCTCGGCGAGGGCAAACGCCAGCGCAGGATTTGGACGGCGGAAACGGATGCCACCAGTGCGATCGCGGAGAACATTGCGAGTGACAAAGACTTGACGAAACGCCTGCTCCACGCCGTAGGAATTCCAGTGCCCCAAGGACGTGTGGTCACGACTTGTGAGGAAGCCTGGCGAGTGGCCGGCGAAATCGGCACGCCGGTGGCAGTCAAACCGAGTCGGTCGAATCATGCGCAAGGCGTGTCGCTTAATCTTTTCTCGCGCGAGCAGATCGCAGCTGCATTCGACTTCGCACAAAAAATAACCGATGGGAGCTCCGTTCTCGTCGAGCAGTTTATTCGCGGAGAAGCACACCGGTTGCTCGTGGTGGGGGGGCGCTTCGTGGCGGCGGCACGCAGCCAAAGTGAGTTATTGCTTGGCGATGGCAAGCAAACGATCCGTCAGCTCATTGATGAAGCCAATCGAGATCCACGCCGCGGCGAAAACTACACCGATCTGTTGACGCCTTTGGACTTGGATCCTCCTACGCTGCTGGAATTGGAAAAACAGGGACTAACGCCCGACTCGATTCCGGCCGCGGACCAGCGCGTGCTGCTGCACCTGGTGGGCGACTATACCACCGACTGCACCGACGAGGTCCATCCGGAGACGGCAGAGCAAGCAGTGCTGGCCGCTCGCGTGATTGGTCTGGATGTGGCTGGCATGGATCTCATTGCGGAAGACATTGGCCGCCGGCTCGGAGAGCAGCGCGGAGCGTTTCTCGAGGTGAACGCGGGGCCCTCATTGGGCATGCACGTCGCGCCCTTGCACGGAAAGCCCCGGCCGGTCGGAGAAGCGATCTTGGCACAACTGTTTCCCGACGAGAGCTCGGGACGTATTCCGGTGTTTGTTGTGACCGGTGACGGTGAACGACAGGCGAACGCGCAGAATCTCGATCGGCTCGTAGCCGCAACCAATCGCGTCGTGGGGCGGGCGGACCGCGGCGGACTTTATGTGGCAGGCCGACGCATCGCAGCAGCGCATGCTACCGATTTCCAGAATGCACAAGCAGTTCTGCTGCATCCAGAAGTAGAAGTCGCAGTGATCGAAGCGGATGGCCGAGAAGCCGCAGAGCTAGGGCTGGGATGCTCGCGGGCTGATGTGGCAATCGTGACCGGTCGGAATCAAGATAATATTGGGAGCACGGACAAACCGGCCGACCACATTCTGTTGGCAATCGCGGCCGTTCACGCTGTTCCGCCAGACGGTGTCGCACTACTGCCGTGGAATAACTGGGCGCGGGCGGTTCTGGCTCCGGTGTGTCGAGGAACGGTCTTTTATTACAGCTTCTCAGAACATTTGGGAAGCATCGATTCCGAGACGGGAGTGTTTTGGCTGCGCGGACATGAGCTCGTGTTATCTCAGAAGGACTGCGTGACAACGCTGCCCTTAACCGACGCGGTGGCGGAATTACAGGTGGATTTACGGGTGGATTTCGCTGGGGCTCCAAACTTGTTTCTCCCCAGTTTATGCGGCTTTTGGGCAGCGGGCCTGGCTCAAAAGGCACTGTAGGTACAAACAATGTTGTCGTAGGTCGGAATGGCATCATTACCCATGCATCAGAGCGTTACACAGGATCTGCCTGCGCGTTTTGTCGCCGAGCTCAATCGCCAACTGGCCGATGGGGAACAAATACTCGCGTTCTTTACGCCCGATCTCAATCAAGACCATCGATTCTGCGCCGGGTTGGTCGTGGCGACGAATCGACGTGTGCTATCGATCTCGTCCGTGGATGACCGAGAAGGAGCAGAACGTCCTTCTTTGATTACTTCCGAATGGCCATGGAGCAATGACTACGTCGCAAGACTAGTCGAGGTTGGTTTGACGGGAACGGTGGAGCTGTCTGGCCCGCTCGGCCTGATTGCGAGTTGGCACTTTACGTCGGCTGTGTTTCGGGCGGCTCGCGAGTTCGTGCGGCGCTTCCAGGCCCTCGCCAGTAATCAGCTTGAGGCGCTGGAGGATGAATCGGCTGAGGCAGAAGCGGACCATGACGAAGTCCAGGCCGGGAACATCGCATCGCTGTTTGGCCTGTGGCGATTTGCCAGGCGACACGTCTGGATGATTGGCCTCGGATTTGTGTTGACGCTTGGGATGACCGCCGCGAGCTTGATCCCGCCGTTTTTGACCATGCCGCTCATGGACAAAATTCTGATCCCCTACCAAAACCGCTTCGAATCCGGCTCGTTGCAAAATCAAGACAATACGAGCCAGGCCCTCGCGCAGAATTTTTCTAAAGTGCCCTGGTATTTGGCTGGTTTGGGCGGAGCAGCCGTTTTGGCGGCGGTGCTCGGCTTCGCTCAAGCCTGGCTCAGTCATCGCGTCAGCGAGCGAATCAGCGCCGATTTGCGCAACACAACGTACGAGCACTTGATGCGCATGTCTTTGGACTTTTTTTCCAACAAGCGCACCGGCGACCTGATTTCTAGGATTAGCAGCGACACGGATCGAATTTGCCAGTTTCTTTCCGACGCAATCGTGGATTTTCTAACGGACTGTCTGATGATTGTCGGGACGGCAGCCGTGCTCATCTGGATCGATCCGTGGCTCGGATTAGTCACGTTCCTGACATTCCCCTTGATGGGCGGGTTGATCTATTGGGTTCGGGAGCATTTGAAAGCCGGCTTTTCGCGGTCGTATCGAGCCTGGGATGCGATGACGAGCATTCTGGCCGACACAATTCCTGGAATTCGCGTCGTGCAAGCGTTTTCTCAGGAGGCGCGGGAAGTCAATCGTTTTCGGCATAGCAATGCTCACATTGTGCGGCTGGATGACCGTGTCAACACCGTGTGGGCCCTGTTTTGGCCCATGGTGGGGCTGCTCAATCAGTGCGGGCTGTTGGCGATCTGGGCTATCGGCGTGTCTCGAATTTACGACCATCACCTTACCGTCGGTGTGTTGACCGCTTTTCTCGTGTACATCGGGCGGTTCTATACGCGTGTGGAGGCGATGACCCGGACGTACACGACGTTGCAAAGGGCGGCGGCGAGCACGCAGCGATTACTCGAAGTGCTCGATCGGAAACCAACGATACGAGATCCGGCGCGCCCTGTTCATCCGGGCCGGTTGTCAGGAAAGATCGAATTCAAGAACGTCAGCTTCCGCTACGGCCATCGATCGGTGCTGCACAACCTCAACCTCGTCATCGAGCCGGGCGAAATGGTGGGCGTGGTGGGGCCGAGTGGCGCCGGAAAGACGACGCTGGTCAACTTGCTGTGCCGATTTTACGACGTCTCCAGCGGAGCGATCTTGGTGGACGATGTGGATATCCGCTCGTTTCCCGTCGTGGAATACCGGCGAAATATCGGCATTGTGCTCCAGGAGCCGTTTTTGTTTTTCGGCTCGATCGCGGAGAACATTACCTACGGCTGCCCCGACGCTTCGCGACAGAGTCTGCTCGATGCCGCGCGAGCTGCGCGGGTCCATGAATTCGTGCTGCAGCGTCAACTGGCCTATGACTCACCCGTGGGCGAGCGCGGACTGTCGCTTTCGGGCGGAGAGCGCCAGCGCATTTCGATCGCGCGGGCGATCATGGTTGATCCACGAGTTCTAGTATTGGACGAAGCCACGTCGTCGGTCGATACCGAAACCGAGCGTGAAATTCAACGTGCTTTGGAGAATCTCGTTGTGGGCCGGACGACGATTGCGATTGCCCACCGTCTGAGCACGTTGCAGCGAGCCGATCGCCTGATCGTATTGGAACGCGGCAAGATCGTGGAAACCGGCCGGCACGACGACTTGCTGGCGAAAGGGGGCCTCTATGCACGGCTGCACAAGGCTCAGCAGGAATCGCAACACGCCGAGCAGCATGTCTGAAGCTCAGAGCACCCGGTCGAGCACGCGGCGGCTGTGGACATCGAGCTGGCGCAGATCGGGAATCTGATAATGCATGCCGTTCGAATCGATGACGAGCACCGTATGTTCTCCGTACCGCCGAACGTCACTATCGCGTTCCAGTCGAAAGGTGATCGTGCCGCGGTCGGTGAGCACTTGCCACTGGGTCGGCTCGGTGTGCGGCGGATCGTTGAGAATGCGCTGAATCGTCGGCATGAACTCGCGCCGGGCCAGCTCGGTCTCCAGCAATTGGCGCGTCTCAGGCGGCAACGTCTCAAGAGATGCCACGTAGGCAATCTCGTGGCCGCGGCTATCGCAGATGGAGACGGCGTAGTGCGGATCGGAAATCGGAAATGCTCGGACCACCACGACGCCAACGTGCTGACGCCCCGCCTGGTCGGTCATTATCAATTTGCCCGTTGGGTCGCGAGCGATCACAAAACCAGGGCTATGGGGAATATTATCGGGCATGGAATTCGCGCAGCGATTGTCTGGCGTCAATTGAACTTGCGACTTAGCCGCCCCGCCGGGACTTCGACGAGGCGGTAGAACACAAATGACGCGGCCAGGCTGGCGATGTAGGCAAAGACCAGCCCTGCGACGGCCGCCCAGGGGTTGGTCCAGCCCAGCATGACCCAAACCGTCGCCACGACGACGAAAATCGGAAAATGCACGAGGAACAGACTATACGCGGTTTTTCCCAGATAACCGATTACTGGACTTTTGGGCCAGGTGTTCATCAGTCCGAACTTCCCACCAAAGAACAAAATCAGTCCAACAATAAGTGTGTTTTGCAATCGCCAACGAAATACGTGTGTGTATGTGTGCGTGTAAACCAAGGCCATGGCTATCACCAACACATACAACCCAAACACAATCTGACCGCCGTTGCTCTTGAGCCCATAATAAACCAACACGCCCAGAAAAAAGTGCGGGAAGAAATAAATGAACCAATTGCTCCATTCGTCGCCGACGTTGAAATAAAACAGCGACGGCAATGCCATCAACCAGCCCATGACCATCAGCACGGCCGTCGCCGGAAAGAATCGCGCTAGCTTGTCACGCACAAACAACATGCCGACAAACACGAGACTCAGCTGAAAATTGACGCATACAAACCACAGGCCGGCGGAGAACGAATCGTAACCCAATAACTTTTGCAGAAAAAAAACGTGGGCCAGAATGACGTTCCATGTCGGCGGCGGATCGACGACCTCCGACGGCAACCAGCCGCGACCAAAGGCACAAGCCGCGATCCCCAAGGCTACCGCCGCCAGGTAGGGCAGCCCCAGCCGGCAGTACCGGTGAATAATGTACCGTCCAACCTGCGTAATGCCCCAGGCACGTCCGGTCATGCTGCGGGCCATGACATAACCACCCACGACGAAGAATATCTGGGTTGCTCGGCCATAGTTGGCGAATAGTCGCACCATTTCGCCTATCGCGGGCATCGCGAGGTCTGAGAGTGGCCCGTACAAGGCAAAATGGTGCCAGGCAATCATCGTTGAAGCAAACGCCC